>SVHQ01000130.1 GCA_015055785.1 Clostridiales bacterium
GTATGTAGACAGCGTTCGGCGCTTCACGGGGATTTCGCGTTTCTATCTTTGCCATTTAGGGGGGCTATACACCATACTGTTTTCCCTGTCATTCGGGAACGTAATACAACGAAGTGGAATGTGGCAAGCTCATCTGAAAAAGGCTTTATGAAAAGCAAATATCACATAATTTTCAAAAACTTTTAAAATGATTCACGCATACAAAGCGTATAATAAATAATGTAAAAGAGAATAAACATTGAGTATCAATAAAAGAGAAAAAACAGTAAATAATAACAAGAGAAAGAAATTTTAAAGGAAATGAGTCATGAAAAAAATCTGGAAAAGTATATTGGCAATCACTTGCACAGCAATGATGTTTGCGAATTTAGCGGCATGCGAGAAAAAAGAAATTATCAGTGCTTATGATATTGCCGTAGAGAATGGTTTTCAAGGCACGGAAGAGGAATGGCTGTCGAGTTTGAAAGGCTCGAACGGTTTGGACGGTTCGGGATTAAACATTCAGGACGTTTACGAAGCGGCGAAAGCAAACGGTTTTGAGGGCTCGCTTTTAGATTTTATTAAGGAATATCTTGACGCAGACGTGCAGGAAGACAACGATACGAAAACGATTGCGGACAATATGCTTTCCGTTGTTAGTATATATTGCGGTTTCACAAAAACGGTGGAAGCTGAAAATTGGTGGGAAAAGGCTGAAGAAGTTAAGTATAGTTCGGCAGGCAGCGGCGTGATTTTGGATTTAAATAAGGAAGCGGGCAACGCAACGATTGTCACCAACTATCACGTTTTGTATGACGCAGAGTGTAATACTCCCAATCATATTTCCGATTCCATCTATCTTTATCCTTATGGTGCGTTTAATCAATACTCCACCGAAACGAACAGCGATGAAAAGGGCGACGGCATCAAAGCAAGATACGTAGGCGGTGCAATGGATTACGACATCGCGGTGTTGAAAATTGAAGGCAGTGAATTTATTCGAAACAACCTTATAACCAAAGCGAAAATCGGCAATTCCGAAGGCGTGCAGGCAGGTGAGAAAGTGTTTGCAGTCGGTAATCCCGATGGCGCAGGGATTTCTGTTGTAAGCGGTGTGATTTCCGTGGAATCCGAATACATTGAAATGAGTTCGACGAGCGGCGTAGGAACGGTAAGTTATCGAGTAATGCGTACGGACGCGGCAATCAACAGTGGTAATTCGGGCGGTGCGCTTTTTAATGCAAGAGGCGAACTTATCGGTATCACAAATGCAAAAAACGTTGGTAGCGACGTGGATAATATGTGTTATGCATTGCCAATGGCACAAGTGAAAAATCTCTATAAAAACATTCTTGACAACGGCGGCGTATTACAGCGTGCAATGCTCGGCGTTATGGCGGAAAAGATTTCTTCTAAACCCGTTATGGTGAACGGTAAACTGACCGTGGAAGAAGAAATCATCGTTAGCTCTGCAGAAATTGCGACTACGGCGGCGGCATATAACAAGCTGCATTTTGGCGATAAGTTTATTTCAATTACAATCGGCGGTGAAACGGTTGCCATCACAAAATTGCATCACGTAAACGATCAGCTTTTGAAGGTGCGTAAAGGGGATACGATTACGATTAAAGTGTTGCGTGATAATCAAGAAGTGGACGTGCAAATCACCTATAATAACGATCTTTACTTCACCATGTACAATTAATTTGAAGAAAACATATTAAAAAAGAAAAGTAATACCCCGCAGAGGAAGAAAAATCAGATTATCCAACTTCTCTTTTATGTTTTTGAAGGGACGTGCAAGTTTTGCCTTGTGCGTCTTTTCTTTTTGAAGTTATTGACTTTTTTTATTCGTTATAGTATAATGAAGAGGACGGCTGTAAAAATTGGCTAATGTCGTAAGGACGGCAAATTAGGAGGAGAGCGTATGCGTACGGAAGCGTTTATTTCGGAAATTTCCCAATTGGCAAAGGAAGAAGAAAAATTTGAAGAATTAAAACGGGGTATTCCGCTTGGTTTGGATATGTCGGGCGCATTTGTGCTCGCGCAAAAGCGCAAAGGCATCGTTTCCTTACGCCATACCTGCGTGACGGGAGAAAACCGTGTGGATTGCATTTGCAATATGCTCATCACCCTTTCTTGCCTTTACGAAAAGGACGAGGCGAATTTTATCGTTCTTTCGCCGCAAACTAAGTATGCAGAATTGCTCGGTTTGAAAAACATGGACGTCATTGTGCCGTATGTACGTACCAAAGAGGAATTGACCGCTTTGTTGGTAGGACTTCGTGATTTGGTGAATATGTATTCAAGAGGTCAGGGGTATCCGCATCTGTTCTTGGTGGTGGACGGCTTGGAAGATTTGCCTGATTGCAACGTTGGCGGCGAGTTAAAGGAATACAGCGATTTATTTGCTGAATTGGTAAGGCGTCCGAACGTGGAAATTATCAGCGGTGTTGATTTGATTAAGAGCATTTACAGTGGTTGCCCTGGCGCGTTTGTGGGGATTGGCAATGCTTTGATTACCACTCGTAAGGATGGCAAGGCAGACGTTACCTACGTTGGGGAAGACACCAATTTATCCTTGCCCATTCTTATTGAATTTCCATCTCAGCCCTCTGTTGCGGAAACAGTGCAGTTTTTAAATAATCTCTCTTCAACGGAAATGGCTGTAACGAGCGAAACGATAGAAACGTCGGAAACGCAAACGCAGAAATTTAATTCGGACGAATAAAGAATGAAAAAGGAAGAATTTGACTTTCAACGCATACCTGCCCCCTTGCTTTCGTGGTATAAAGTGAACAAACGGGCGTTGCCGTGGCGTGAAAATCCCACGCCTTATCATGTGTGGGTTTCGGAAATCATGTTGCAGCAAACGCGCGTGGAGGCTGTGAAAGAATATTATATACGGTTTATGAAAGCTTTGCCCACCGTGGAGGATTTGGCGGCGTGCGAAGAGGAAAAATTGCTCAAATTATGGGAAGGGCTTGGCTATTATACGCGTGTGCGGAATATGCAAAAAGCGGCAAAAATTATCGTTCACGAATACGGCGGAGTGATGCCAAAAGACGTTGAGGCTTTGAATGCTTTGCCAGGGATTGGCAGATATACGACGGGGGCGATTGCCTCGATTGCTTACGGCTTGCCCGTGGCAGCGGTGGACGGCAACGTTTTTCGCGTAGTTTCCAGATTGGAAGAAAACGGGAGTGTGATTTCCGAGCCAGCTTATCGTAAATATTTAGAAGAAAAGCTTTCGGCGGTATATCCCAAGACGGAAAAGGGGTGCTCAGAATTTACGCAAAGCCTTTTCGAGCTTGGTGCGCTCGTCTGCAAACCGCAAAACCCCGATTGCACGGTATGTCCGTTAAAAACGCTTTGCTGTGCCTATCAAAACGGCACGCAGCATTTGTATCCCGTTTTGCCCGTTAAAAAAGCAAAACGGCACGAAGAAGTGTACGTGTTTTTAATCGAAACGCCGTTCGGTTTTTGTATTAGAAGACGGGAAGAGGGAGTTTTGAAAGGTATGAACGAGTTTCCCTCGCACGTGATAAAAGAGGGTGAAGAGGCAGAAAAAGTATTAAACGAGTGGGGCATGTACGAGTTTACGGTGCAAAAACGCAAAAAGTACCGCCATATTTTCACGCATATCCATTGGGACATCACGTGTATATGGATAAAAACTGATTCTTCGCCGTTCGATACGTACACGGTGGAGGAGATTGAAGAAAATATATCCTTGCCGACAGCGTTTAAACAGTGTATGGGACTATTGCAGGATTAAGCACAGACGATGGAAAGAAAGACGTATAAATTGGATTTTGAATTTGTGCCCGAGGAGTGTTGGTATTCCAATTTGCGTAGTATTTTGACGCCTGCCGATTGGGATAAAGTGCGCAAGGATGCGTATGCACGTGCTGGTTGGCGCTGTTGTATATGTGGGGCGAAAGGAAAATTAGAAGCGCATGAAAAATGGAGCTATGACGATAAAAAGGCTCTGCAAAAATTAGAGGACGTGCTTGCTTTGTGCCATAATTGCCACGAGGTTAAACACATCAGCCGTACACAGTTGATGGGCAGAGGTGACGATGCCATGTATTGGTTTATGAAAGTAAACGGCTGTTCGCAGATGGAATATCACGAAGCTTTGGGCGTGGCTAATGCGGAATATAAGCAGCGCAATCAAGTAGAGGGTTGGATTACCGATTGTAGCTGGCTTCAAGGCAAATTCGGTATTGAAATTCGGCGTTAAAACTTGGTGTTAATGGGCGTTAATAAAATAATAAAATTGAAAAAATTGAAGGAGAAAATAAAGATGAAAGTTTTACTTGTCAATGGCAGTTTACATGAAAAAGGCTGTACGTATACAGCGCTTTGCGAGGTGGAAAAAGCTTTGCAGGCAAACGGCATTGAAACGGAAATTTATTGGATTGGTAAAAACGACGTGCGCGGCTGTAAGGGCTGTTGGGCGTGCAAAAAGACGAAGAAATGCGTGATTGATGACGGCGTTAATGAATTTGTAGAAAAAGCGGCGGAATTTGACGGGTTTGTATTCGGTTCGCCCGTATATTATGCTTCGGCGGCAGGTGCGCTTATCAGCTTCATGGACAGAGTTTTTTATAGCGGCGGCAAAAATCTTGCCTACAAACCTGCAGCGTCCGTAGTTAGCTGCCGTCGAGCAGGCGCAAGCACGACTTTCGACGTTTTAAATAAATATTACACGATTAACAACATGCAAATTGTTGGCTCGAATTATTGGAACGAAGTGCATGGAAACACCGCGGAAGAAGTTTTGCAGGACGAAGAGGGTTTGCAGACGATGCGAGTGCTTGGCAACAACATGGCATGGCTTTTGAAGTGTATTGAAAAGGGCAAAGAAGCAGGGTTAGAGCCCGTTAGAGAAAGAAAGGTGATGACGAATTTTATTCGTTGATAAGCAGTTTAAAAGTAAAAAATGCCTCCTTACGTAGGGGGCTTTTTTTATAAAACGACAAGTGTTTACAAAATTTTAACAATTCTTAAATATTTTTCAAACGCAAAGGGTATATAATA
This sequence comes from Clostridiales bacterium, assembly GCA_015055785.1. The sequence goes on from SVHQ01000130.1 coordinate 5,026, forward strand.
ATAAAGCTGAGAAAACAAGGAAAGGGATAACGTTATGCAAAAGATATTGGTGGTGGAAGACGACAAAGCGATTAACGGATTGGTATGCACCTATTTAAGAGAAAACGGTTATGCGCCGATAGCATGCTACGACGGCGACGAAGCTTTAAACGCGCTTGAAAACGAGAGTTTTTCCATGATTATCAGCGACGTGATGATGCCGAAGATGGACGGTTTTGCTTTGGCGG
>SVHQ01000131.1 GCA_015055785.1 Clostridiales bacterium
TTCGTGTTCGGACGATAGTTACAATGCGTGAGATTTTCACTCATCGTGATTGTAATAATGCCGCCAAGCCCGTCCACTTCCGTTAGCAAGTCTTTTACCGCATTATATAAATATTCCTGCGTCGCCTTTTGTTCAAAACACAAAGCAGCGTAGCCGTTTTCCGTTCTCCCCATCAAGGATGCGTATTTCCCAAACTTTTGCATCGTTAAAGCGCGCGGTTCATTGATATACAAATACAGCTTAATTCCATATTTATTCAAGCGTGCAATCAGTTTTTTCATTTCCGCTCGGCGTTCTTTATACCCAGCACTCAATTCTTCATCAAAAGGATAGGGCGAAAGCGTAGATAGTATACCATGCAACCATACGCCGTTAATCCCTTGTTTGGCGTATTCGTGCAATAGTGCGTCGGGTAAATATTCCTCATTATTTTGCGTAAATACGTCTCCGCACGGGGATAAATATCCGTGCACAATTCTTCTTCCCGAATAATCCTTTATGTCCGTTTTTTTAGGATTTTGATTAAAAAAATCAAAAGGATTTTTCCTCTCCAATTTTATATATGACCGTACCATGTCCGCGATGAGTGCAGTTTTCTCCTCTTCTTCCTTCGTCAAAGGCGTATACTGCACTCTTTCACATTCGGGCTTAAAATTACCCAGCTTCACGGCAAGGAAATCTTCTTTTTCTAAATAAAAGTCAAGTTTTTCTTCCGTGATTCCAAGCAATTCCATCAATTGCTCGTAGCACAACAAAAACCAGTTGTTGCGAATAAGCGTAATATATCCGCGAGTTTCCCAATTTTTATCATACGCTACGCCTTGTAACCCTAGCCGTTCCGCTTCTCGCTGTACCGTTTGTTTGTCGCAGGAAAGAACTTTTGCAATCTTATCAAGCGAAATCAGACCGTAATTACGAAAAATTACGGTCTGCCATTTCGTCGGAAAAACATTCTCCGGCATTTTTACACTTTTTATTGCAGGCAGCATTATTTTATTGCCTCTTTTAAGTATTCCAACGATTGTTTTACCATTTCATCGCCAAGTTCTTTGTTGGCCTCTCTTGCGCTTTCGGTAAACCAGTGTTTGATATCGTCAATTCTATCCAATTTGATACAATCGGGATATAATGCCATTAAAATAGAGCTTTCAAATTTCCCTGCATGGTCGTAACCCGTTGCATTTTGCACCGCCGTGGACATCGTGGGAATGACTTTAATCCAAGAAAAAGGATTGTTCGCACCTTCTAATTCCTCGTAATAGTTCGCATACGATTCGCTGCCCCACCAGCCTTCGCCAAGAGTTTCTTCCAAATACTCCATCGTTGCGCGCTTTGCCGCCGTGCGATAGCAAAGGGTCATGGGCATTTCACTTTCCTGCTCAAACTGATGATGGATAACTACGTAAATATTTCTAAAACCAGAATAGAGCATGCTCTTGAATACGTAATACACGTAATCTTCAAACGCACGTTCAGGTACGTGCACCGTACCGCTTTTTCTACCGCCCACTGCATAGCTGGATGGGCTGTACGAAATCGTCGGCGCAATCATAATTTCTTTTTCTTCGGCAAGTTTTTTCACTAAGCCTTCCGCAACCAACGTATCACAGCCGTATGAGCAATGCGGTCCGTGATATTCCACCGTTCCGCCCACGATAACGAGCGGTATATTTTTCTCTTTTACGTAATCCGTTTCACGCGGAAAAGAATGGTCTAAAATCATTTTTATTTACCTCAATAAGCTAAAGTAGTATAATACGCCAAATTCGTTTGTCTGTTGTCCAGTCTACCGTACTGCACAACGATAGGTTGCGTGCTTTCAAGTTTCATTGCGTATTGCGTTTCCAAGGGAACAATATAACCGCACATATCACCTACGTTATTCATTCTGAAACAACGAACGCGTTGGGGTTCTACTTCCCAAGTGATACCTTCATAAGCGTCTTTATCTGCAAAGTACAGCTTTACCTTGATAACCGCTTTTTCGTTCGTATCGTTGACAACAATTACGCTTTCGTGCCCTTTGAGAACCCCCTCCCCCTCGGGAGGAAGTTCGCAATCGGGAATAATCCAATCTTTTTTACCAACTATCATTTTTTACTCCTTATAAACCGTAAACGGCGAAGATGCGAGCAGTTCAAGGCGCATTGAGCACACCGACGGGAGTGTACATAACCGTACACGAGCAAGGCGCGCGGAAATGCAACGATGAAATGCGACGCATATACGACGTTTAGAATCCAAGTTCAATAATGCCTTTCTTAAGATAATCGGTATAGCTTTCACAGCCGTCTTCACGGATTGCAACGCCCTTTTCCCAACGGCAACCAAACGTAGGGCCAGAGATGAACGTATCGATTTGGAAGGTCATGTTCTTTTCCAAAGGATAATGGGTGGAAGTTTCCATCCAAGGTGCTTCTACTTCAATCATACCCGTACCGTGGCAAGGTCCGTAAACGTAGTTCTTTTCATAGCCTGCGTCTTTATACATCTGCAAGAAACGCTTTGCAACGTCATCTGCATAAACGCCTGCTTTGAGCTGTTGTTCCGTCCATTCGTGCATTTTACGGCAGAATTCTACCAAATCACGGCGTTCCCCTTCTAATTTACCCATACATACAGGCAAACCAATAGAAGGCGAATAGCCGTCAATTTTTGCCGAAAGGTTCAACTGAACGATATCGTTTTTGCCAATTTCGCGATATCTTGAACGGGAAATTGCGTGACGGGTGCTTGCTTCACTGAACACGTACATGGGTAACCCCTCGTACTCTGCACCATGCTCGTAAATGACCTTTTGCGCAATACCAACCATTTGGAGTTCGGTAACACCAGGTTTCAATGCCTTAATAACTTCATCCGTTGCAATTTCGATGATGCGGAAGCCTTCTCTAAGGCAAGCGATTTCGTTTTCGCTCTTAATCTTACGCAAATCAACCATAATGTCGTTGCATTTTACGATTTCTGCTTTCGGATAGCTCGATTTCAACCCCTCGTAAATGGGTAAGGTACATTCTACGTAGCTACCCAAACCAATTTTAATATTTTCGCCCGTAACGCCGATTGCCTTGAATACGTCGTTGAACGTGCTAGGCGTAAGCTCGGGATAGGAAGGGTCTGCCGATTCTCTAAATTCACGAAGCACAAATACTTTTTCGATTTTACCGAAATCTGCGCCAAACACTTCCGATTCAGGGCCGACAAGCAAAGCTGCATCGCCGTTTGCGGAAATCGCTACACCTGCCCTTTCAAAAACGGGCCAAAAACCAGAGAAATATCTTGCGTTAGCGTAGTCGCTTTCCGTGGATGCTACCACCATAACGTCAAGACCGCGTTCTCTTAACATCTTTGCTGCTCTTTGAATTCTTTCCTGATATTCGTAATCGGGAATACATACTCTTGCCATAAGTTTTTCTCCTTAATTATAATTATTTTCACCTATAGTATAATACTAAAAATTTCATTTGTCATTAGGCAATCGTCAATAAAAATTACACTTTCGTAAAAATATTTACATTGTTTACTTTTTACTTGACAAACATCAAGCGGAGTTTTATAATAAAATTATGAACTTTCAATTAAAAAAATTAGATACTGTACTTACCATTGCCGAAATCGCCAACGTACATTTTTTTGATTTTCCAAAAGGTTATCAAACGATTGATGATCAACATCCGTTTTGTGAATTGATCTACGTTGGCACGGGCTCTATCGCCGTTCATTCCGACGAATACAGCGGAAAACTGAAAAAAAACGAACTGTTGATACACCCTGCAAATTGCAAGCATTCCTTTTCCTGCCCGCAAAAGGCGGAAACCACACTCATCATTATCGGTTTTACCTGTCAATCGGACAAACTGCATTATTTTGCAAATAAGCCGTTACGCCTTGACGAAAAACAAATCAAACAGCTTGCCGATATTGTGAAAGAGGGGCGAAACGTTTTTGCCCCGCCATATAACGTACCCGTTTATGATATGGTAAAAAAGAAAAACACCCTTTACGGAAGCGAGCAAATGCTACGCAGTTTGATAGAGCTGTTTTTAATCGAACTTATTCGAAAATACGAGTTTTTTGAAAAGAGCGATGAGACAAAAAACTCCACCTTCACCATTAATGAAATTATCGAATATCTCGACAATACTTTCACCGAAAAAATCACTTTGGAAGAACTGGCTTTTCTTTTCCGTACCAATCGTTCCACGCTCTGTAAAGAATTTCGACGGGCAACAAATAAATCTTTGGGCACATATCTTGCCGATAAAAAAATACAAGCTGCAAAAAGGTTGCTTTCACATAAGGAAAAAAGCATCACCGAAATTGCATATACGTTAAATTTTGATAGTGTTCCGTACTTTTGTGAATTTTTTAAAAAACAAACGGGAATCACTCCCTCACAATACCGTCAGCAAACAATCGCGCCTTAAGATATATAATCGCAATTTCATCGCAAACTTACATAGGAGAATTTAAATTGTGCGCCAATATTATATTTTACTCTTTGGCACATGCATTGTTGAAAACTCGTTTTACTTAAAACCCTACCCATTATTTATCATTATCCAACATAGCAAAAAAACATCTGCCTTGCTCTCGCTTCGCAGATGCTTTTTTATTAAAACGTCTATACCATGTCCTTAATGAATCTAATAAGATACAGTTCTACTTTAAAGCATAACACTTGTTTTTCTGTTTTTTAACAATATCATGAAAGAATTACTTGACGGGAAAACCGCTTATTGTTTACGGCATACATTCGCTACGATTTGTCAGCAGTACATTCGCCCTGATCTCGTAGTTTTTTGGATGGGCGATAGCCCTGACCGACTCGTCGGAAAAGTTTATACTCACTTCCCCGACGACTTTATGTACGAATAAATGCAATCGGTAAAATTCCCTTTTCCTAAAACAATTTAAACGTATAATTTTACAACCCAATAGTTGTAGTTCACGTAAATTTTAATGCATAAATCTATCATTTATACAAGAAAGTCATAACAACTAGTAAACTAGTGGTTTGCACAACCCCTAGAAGGGGTTAATACTTGCCAACCACTATAAGTGGTATCGAAATTTGGCAACGCATCACTATCTCTGGCAAGCGCTAAAAGCGGTTGCCTTTTTTGCCTACTTGTTCTTATTACCCGTAAACGGGTCTATATACTCTTTGATACTGATTTGGTCTGCCATATAATCTTCTTCGAGTTGATTTTTTATATACTCTTCGATTATTCTTGCATTCTT
>SVHQ01000132.1 GCA_015055785.1 Clostridiales bacterium
CTTGAATTCGTTTATCCAAAGCACGCGTGATAATGATAATCACGTCAAAATCGTCCTCGTACTTTTCTTCAAAGAGCAACGGCACCTCAGCAAAAATCAACGCGCTTTCGCAGTTATTCATTTTTGAATACAACCGTTCCATAATCATCGGATGCGCCGTTTCATTGAGTTTTTTTAACGCAGTCTCATCATTAAAAACGATAGATTTTAATACATTTTTATCCACCTTTCCATTACTGACGCAAGCGGGAAAAAGCGCCTTGATTTTTTCGATATATGCAGAATTTTGCCACAACTCTCTATTGATTTCATCGCAGGAAAAAACGGGATAACCCATGTCCGCAACGTATTTTGCAGCCAAGGATTTACCACTTCCAATTCCACCCGTAATCGCTATTTTCTTTCGCATAAACTCACCCCAGTTTGCAATCTGTTTCACAAACATTGTTTCACGATAATAATCGGGAAACGCGTAACGTGAAACATGTATTATTTGGTTTCGTACCAACTTTCCCCAACGCCAATTTCAACCGTCAACGGCACGCGCAACGACACCGCATTTTCCATTTCGGTTTTCAATATATCGGAAACAGCGTCCACTTCTTCTTTTGGACAATCGATTACAAGCTCGTCGTGCACCTGCAAAACAAGACGCGCCTTATAACCGCCTTCTTTTAGCTTGTTTGCCACGCTAATCATTGCTTTTTTAATAATATCCGCACTCGTGCCCTGCAAAGGCATATTCATTGCGGCACGTTCGCCAAACGAACGAACGTTATAATTGGACGAACGTATTTCATTTATAACGCGTCTACGCCCGAAAAGGGTTTCAACAAATCCGTCCTCACTCGCCTTTTTGACGTTGCCGTCTATATAAGCTTTCACGTCGGAATAGCTTTCAAAATAGCGCGTGATATATTCCTGCGCTTTTCTAGACGAAATACCAAGATCCGCCCCAAACCAAACGCACTAATACCGTAAATAATACCAAAATTGACCGCTTTTGCATTTCGACGCATATCGGGCGTCACTTCGTTAAGGGGCACGTTAAATACCTGCGAGGCGGTAATCGCGTGTATATCTTTTCCCTCACAATACGCCGAAATCAGCTCTTTACAGCCCGAAAAATGCGCCAAAAGCCGCAATTCAATCTGCGAATAATCGGCATCGATTAAAACGTTGCCATCGCTTGCCGTAAACAACTTGCGCAACTCTCGGCCCTCGTCTGTGCGAATCGGGATATTTTGCAAGTTCGGGTTCGCCGAAGACAATCTGCCAGTTTGCGTATTGCTTTGGTTATACGTTGTATGCACCCGCCCATTTTTAATTAGAGGACGGAACCCCTCAACGTACGTCGAATGAAGTTTTTGTATTTTACGATAGCGCAACAACAAGCGCACGATTTCGTAATCATCCGCGTATTTTTCCAACTCTTCAGCGGTAGTTTTATAATTTTTACTATCTTTCGTTTTCTTGGTGCCTGCGCCGATACGCAATTTTTCAAACAGAATTTTGCCGAGCTGTTGCGTAGAGTTTACGTTAAACCTTTCCCCAGCCAACTCATAAATTCTTTCAGTCAAATCGCGAATTTCACTACTGTATTTGTCGGCAAAATTGCGTAACGCCACCTCGTCCACGCAAACACCTTGCCTTTCCATATCAAACAAAACGCGAATAAGTGGCAGTTCTATTTCTTGATACAAAACCACTTCGGCTGGGCGCAACGCCGACTTATACTGCTCACACAAAACATACAAGCCGTACGCCTTATATTTATCATTTAAACCGTGATATTGCAAACAAAAATCTAACCCATCGGAATTACTAAGCCCGTCCGCAATACACTTCAAAACAGAAACGTCGTCAAAGGGCGCAAAATGCGCAATTTGTTGTTCCGCGAGGCGATGCATGATTTCCTTAACGTTGTAGGAAATAACCCGTTTTTTGCCCTCATAAACGCATTTTAACAAAGGTAATAATTGATAATCGTAAAAACCGACGTCTAAAAGCCCGACTTTTATCGGGAAAAAGTATTCGACTGCATCTTCCGTTTTTTCGTTCGGCAAATACAAGCGCAATCCATTGTTTTCCCAACAACAAGCAAGCATTTCCACCGTAGAATTATTAATGGTTTCAATCACGTCCGCAATGCAATCAGGGCAAACCTCGGAAACAGTCTTTACAGCTTTTTCCTGCGACACGTCCTTTGCCACTTCGTCACTTTCCTCAAAAATATTTTTGGACAACAAGCTCTTAAACTCTAATTCGGTAAACTTTGCTTTAAGGGCCGACGAAAAAGGCGTTTTTAATATGCAATCACCCAAAACAACGTCAATCGGCGTGTCCGTTTTAATCGTCGCCAACCATTTTGAGAAATAGGCAGTCTCCCTATTTTCCGTAAGCTTACGGTTTAACGCGCCCGAAATTTCGTCCAAATGCGCGTAAATACCGTCCAAATCGCCATATTTTTCCAAAAGCGAATACGCAGATTTTTCACCCACGCCCGCAACACCGGGGATATTATCCGATTTATCGCCCATAAGGGCTTTCAAATCGATAATCTGCGAGGGAGTCAACCCAATTTCGTCCTTAAAATTCGCCAAAGAAAGCTCTAAAAGGTCGCTAACGCCCTTACGCGTAAAACATACGTTGGTCGTATCGTCAACAAGCTGATAAGCGTCGCGGTCCCCCGTATACACAAAGGTTTGCACGTTAGCGTGTTTGCTGAGCGTACCGATAATATCGTCCGCCTCATACCCCGCCATTTCGCAAATTCGGATATTCATCAGGGACAGAACCTCTTTCAAAACGGGAAATTGCACGCACAAATCATCGGGCATTGGCTTTCGCCCCGCCTTATAATCGGCATATTCCTTATGACGGAAGGTCGGCGCGTGCACGTCGAACGCAACCGCCATATGCGTAGGATTTTTATCAGATATAATTTTGAGCAACAGTTTCACAAACCCAAACACGCCGTTGGTAGGCAATCCGTCTTTTGTAGAAAATACGGGTGTCGCGTAAAACGCGCGGTTTAATAAGCTGTTGCCATCAATAAGCACGAGTTTTTCCATAGAAAACAACTTTCCTTTTTCTTCTTTGTTATTATTTTACCACGAAATAAAAAAAATCGCAAGAGAAAAATAAAATGTTTAAAAAAGATTAAAAAAAATTAGAAAAAAGCTTGCAAAACGCTTGCTTTTTTTGTGATTATCTTATATAATGAAAAAGCTTTTGAACGAAACCACGCCGAAGTGGTGGAATGGCAGACGCGACGGACTCAAAATCCGTTGGTAGTGATACCGTGTGGGTTCAAGTCCCACCTTCGGCACCAAAATTCAAGGATACCTCTAAAAGGTATCCTTGATTTTTTTTGTATATTGAAAGTAAGGTGGGACTTGAGGGCGGAAGCTGTTTTGCGAGAGCAAAATGCTTTCCACACTTCACCTTGTTCGTCTTATCTTTTAATGATGATGGCAACAATGCCCGCGGCACGTTTTCGTAACGCGTATATCGCACTCTTTTTCACTGCAAACTTCCTTCGCCATTTCCATTTCGACTGTTGCGTGTAAAATATCGTGGTTTTTTAGTTCAGTTTTTACTTGATTTTTTATCCTATCGTCATAATCTTCAACGACAATATGCAACGTTGCATACCCTATCATTCCGTCAAGCGTCCAAACGTGCAAATGATGAACGTCTAACACCCCATCAATTTTGTTAAGATGTTCTTTTAAGGCAACCATATTTACCGTTTTAGGGATTTTCAATAGAAAAATATCCAATATTTCTTTTAAACTCTTTAATGCGTTAAATAGGATAAATACCGCCACAAAAACGGATAATATCGGGTCTAAAAACCACCAATTTGTAAAACGCATTACAACCGCGCCAATTAAAACGACAAGCCACCCAAGCAGGTCTTCTAACATATGCAAATTGACGGCTTTTTGATTGATTGAACCGCCTCCGTGTGTAAAATATACAGCGAGAGCATTTACGATTAAACCAACGCACGCAAAAATAATCATCCCATTATAATCAGGTGTAACTGGACCAACAAAACGGTCCATGGCATTATAAATTACTATACCTGACCCCATAAACAAAATCAACGTCGTAATTACCCCGCCTAAAACTGAAAACCGCGTATAGCCGTAGGTATAAACGTCATTCGGCTTTTTCTTGCTTTTCTTTTCAAAAAAATAAGATAAGCCGATACTGGTTGCATCGCCTAAATCGTGGAGCGCATCCGATATAATGGCTATACTTCCAGTAAAAATCCCACCTACGATTTCCATAACAGAAAAAGCTAAATTCAAAATAAATGCGATAAAAATATTTTTTTGCGTCTTCATAATTTCCTCTTGTTTTTTCTTAGTTTTTATGATATAATACGTATGTTATTGAACAATCTATTCAATAACAGTATATCATATATATGCAAAAACGTAGCGATACAATTATACGTATATATACAATACGGAACAAAACAAGAAAATTGTACGGGTATTTAGATGGATAGAAGGCAACGAAAAACAAGAGAAGGGATATTTAAGGCGTTTATTTTTCTGTTATCGAAAAAGAATTTCAAAGATATAACCGTTGGAGAAATCATCGAAATTGCCGACGTAGGCAGAGCAACTTTTTACGCGCATTTTGAAACGAAGGATTTTTTGTTAAAAGCTCTGTGCGCCGAACTTTTTGACCATATTTTTGAGGCTGAACTGAAAAGTGATCAAATGCAAACGCATATTTTTCATTGCGACGACAACGATTCCGTCTTTTTACATTTGTTTAAGCACATAAAGAAAAACGACAACAATATCGCCAGGCTGTTATCCAGTAAAAACAATGAATTGTTTTTAGAATATTTTAAAAGCGGTGTCAATGCCTTGGTTATCAAACACAAAGCCGATTTCCAGGACAAAAAACCCGAAATTTTACCCGAAAATTTTTGGTTACACCACATAACCACCACGTTTATCGGAACGTTACGCTGGTGGATTGCCAATAAAATGCAACAGCCCCCTGAACTTATTACCGAATTTTTTTTGCAATCGGTATAAAAATATCCCGTCCCCTACCTTGGGAACGGGATATAAATTTATTAAAAAAAACTGTTACGCAAGGATATCGGCGATAATCTTGCCCATTTCCTCAAATTGCGCTTCCATTTCGCTTGCCAAACGGATTTGCGTACGGCAAC
>SVHQ01000133.1 GCA_015055785.1 Clostridiales bacterium
AGGGAGAGATGGACGAGCACGGTGCGGCGGCGCTTCGTCGCGAGGCGGACAAACTGACCGACCGTTACGTTATGAACATTGAAAAAGCCGTGTTTGATTTAAAGGAGATTTCTTTTATGGATTCAACGGGAATAGGATTTTTAATAGGTCGGTATAAAAAATTCAATCGTTACGGCGTGCCCGTGTACATAACAAATGTGTCTTTAGCGACCGAACGAATTTTGTCAATGAGCGGCATTTACACGTTGATGCAAAAAATATAAAAGGAGAAAAAGAGATGACGAATTATATGAAATTGGAAATAGCGGCGCATAGTGCGAACGAAGCGTTTGCACGCAGTGCCGTAGCGGCTTTTGCATTGACGCTTAGTCCTTCTTTGTCGGAATTATCGGATATCAAAACGGCGGTGAGTGAAGCGGTGACAAACAGCATTGTACACGCCTATGCAAAAAAACAAGCAGGGAATAAAATATCCATTGAATGTGAAACGGTGGAAAACGAAAAGGGGGTTGGCGGAGAATTACATATTAAAATCACCGATTACGGCTGTGGAATCGACGACGTTGAAAAAGCATTGTTGCCATTTTACACCACACTTGCCGATGACGAGCGTTCGGGCATGGGTTTCACCATTATGCAAACGTTCATGTCAGAATTTTCTTTAAAAAGCAAGCGCGGAGAGGGTACGGTGGTGACAATGATAAAAAGAATTGGTCCTCAAGAGAAAAGCTTACGTTTTTCACACGAAAAGGCGGCTGAAATCGGGGTAAAGGAAGAGATGAATGCTTGATGAGAAATCGACAATTGAATATATTCGCTCGGCAAAAACGGGGGATTCGCAAGCAAAAGAAACTTTGCTGGAACATAACGTTTCACTTGTGAAATGCATCGTCAAAAGATATTTAGGGAAAGGGGTGGATTACGACGATCTTTTTCAAATCGGTTGCATGGGTTTTTTAAAGGCGATTATTGGTTTCGACGAGCAGTTTGGTGTAAAATTTTCCACGTATGCCGTCCCCATGATTGCAGGTGAAATTAAGCGTTTTATGCGTGATGACGGTTCGGTGAAAGTGTCGAGGACGATAAAACAGACTGCAAAAGAAATGAATTTGTTTATCGAAGAATACACCATTGCAAACGGCGTCCAACCCTCCGTTTCAGCCATAGCAGAAAAATTCGGAATGGATGAAGCGGAAACAGTGTTTATCATGGGTTCTTCAAAAATGCCGCTATCCTTATACGGCGGAAGCGATTACAAGGACGGCAGCGAGCGTGAATTAATCGACACCCTGCCTGCGACGGATAATCAAGAGGATTGGCTTGATAGAATGTTATTGCGCGGCGCAATAGAGTCTTTATCCGAACGGGATAAAAAAATTATTGTGTTGCGGTATTTTCGCGATATGACGCAAAGCGAAGTGGCTGAAAAAATTGGCGTCAGCCAAGTGCAGGTGTCGCGCATAGAAAACCGAATTATCAAAGAATTTCGTGAAAAATTGAGCGGATAAAACGAGGGAAACGTGAAAAAAATGTTTCCGCTCGTTTTTTTGTTTGTAAAAGTCTTGCTTTTATCGGGAAATTTGGTATAATATTGTTATGGAAAATAAAAACAATCAGACGAAAAATTTTATAGGGGAATTGTTGGGTTTGCCAACGCCTGCAAAAGCCGCAGGGGCGGTGTTCACGCTTGCTTCTGTTGTGCCTGTGATATTGGCAGTGGTATTCATGCTGATAACGGGCGCTTTGGGATTGTTGACGACAGATGTGAACAAACAAAATTGGTATATCTATGCAAATATGCTGCTTGTGCAGTTTTCTTTTTTGCTCGTAAGCGCGTGCTATTTTTATTGGACCAAAATCCCTTTAAAAACAGCAATTACAGAGCAAAAATGTCCTTTTAAATATTTTATTATAGCGATTATATTGCAGTTTGGATTAATTTCTCTTTCCTCTGTAAACGAATTATTTTTACAATGGCTTGGACTGATTGGTTATGAAGATAGCAGCATGGCAGGGACAGAACAGCTTTTACAAACGTCGCCTTTTTTACTTTTATTGTTAGTATTAGCGGTGTTGCCTGCCATTTTTGAAGAAGTGATTTTCCGCGGTTTGCTTTTTCAGGGTTTACGTGCGTTTGGTACGGTAGGTTCGGTGCTGCTTTGCGGCGGATTGTTTTCCTTATATCATCAAAACCCTGCACAGACGATTTATCAATTTTGCTGTGGAGCGGCGTTTGCGTTGGTGGTAGTGCGTTCGGGTAGCATTTTGCCGACCATGCTTTCGCATTTTTTAAATAATGCTTTGGTTTTAATTTTATATAATCCAGAGGGTACGGCGTTGCCAATGCCCGTTTTTATAGTAGGATTGGTATGTTTGATTGGCGCGCTCGCATATTTGATTTTTATCGATAAGAGGGTAGCATGTACGCAAGCAATCGAAATTAAGGAAGCAAAAAAAGAAAGAAAAGATTTCTGGATATTTGCGGCAATCGGCATTATAATTTGTTTGGTTTCATGGGGAACAATACTGCTTTCGGGTATGTAAAATTGTTGTAGGCAAAATTGCGAAACAAAAACGAGGATACACATGCAAAAGATATATTTTGTGGTCGTTGGAAAAATTAAAGAAGCGTTTTATAGAGAAGCCGTGGCGGAATACGTCAAAAGGCTTTCTCGTTTTGTTAAAGTGGAAATTAAGGAATTGGCAGAGGGTGCGAATATCGAAGCGGAAGCAGACGAAATTTTACGTGCCTGCAAAGGCTACGTGATTGCTTTGGCGGTGGAAGGCGAAAAGGTATCCAGTGAAAAATTGGCGGCAAAAATGCAAAAATTGACGGACGAGGGAAAGGATGTCACCTTTATCATCGGCTCGTCTTGCGGTTTGTCTGATAGAGTGAAAAAGGCGGCGGATTATCGGCTTTCTTTTTCAGATATGACTTTTCCACATCAGCTCATGCGCGTTATTTTGGCGGAGCAAGTATATCGTGCTTTTATGATTAATGCAGGTGCAACGTATCATAAATAAAGTCAAAATCAAACGATAACGGCATAAAAGCCGCATATACTAAAAGCATGGATATTTATCAAAAAATAACAAATTTTTACCATGCGACAAAAAACGAAAAGACAATTATTGGGCGCAGTACTTTCGGCAGAAATATATATGCTGTCAAAATAGGCGAAGGCGAGCCAACGGGGATTGCGCAATATGCGATACACGGCAGAGAATTTATCACAGCAACGCTTGCTTTGGCGCATTATAAAAAAGGCTTGCCAAAGGGGAGCTGTTGGATAGTGCCGCTTGCAAATCCTGACGGTTGTTTGCTTAGCGAAATCGGTTTGGCATCTGTGGAAGATGAAACAGAGCGAACAAAACTTTTTGCTTTGAATAAGGATAGTAGGGATTTTTCTCTATGGAAAGCGAATGGGCGTGGTGTGGATTTAAACGTCAACTTTGACGCAAAATGGGGCAAGGGCGTTAAAAACACACGGCTGGCAGGCAGTGAAAATTATATCGGTGCAGCACCGTTTTCAGAAACGGAAAGCCGAGCATTGAAAAAGTTTACACAAAGGATAAAACCAAGCTACACTGTAAGTTATCATACGAAAGGCGAAGAAATTTATTGGCAGTTTTTACAGCCTGAAAAGGCGAAATTACGAGATAGAGCTTTGGCGGAAATAATTGCCCGCGCAACGGGATATTCCATAGTATCCTTGTCGGGTAGTGTCGGCGGCTATAAAGATTGGTGTATTCAGGAGTTTGGCATACCCTCTTTTACGATAGAAGCGGGTGCAGATATGTTTACGCATCCGTTAAAAGAGGAAAGCATTGAAAACATTTTAACGAAAAATGAAAATGTTTTATATGATTTATCCATGGCGATATGGGAAATGGAAAGGTAAAAAATGAAACGTTTAACAAGAGAAGAAAAATTTATGCGTGCGGCGGTGAAAGCGGCGAAAAAGGGGCTTAGCGAAGGGGAAGTTCCCATTGGTGCCGTTGTTGTTTTTGAAGACAAAGTGGTGTCGAGAGGATATAATCGTCGTGCAAAATTACAGCTGGCTTCGGCACACGCGGAGATGATGGCGATAGATAAAGCTTGTAAAAAGTTTGCTTCTTGGCGCTTGCCAGAGGGCTGTGAATTGTACGTGACGTTAGAGCCTTGTCCCATGTGCATGGGTGCTTGTTTAAATGCAAGAGTGGATAAAATATTTTTCGGCGCATACGAACAAAAGGGGCGTTCATTGACCAACGAACTTGCCGAGGCGAATCTGCTCAATCACAAGACGGAAGTGGTAGGCGGCGTTTTGGAAGAGGAATGTTCGGGCGTATTGACGCAATTTTTTGTGTCCATGCGTCAGCGTCAAAAGGAAGAAAAGGAACGCAAAAAAGCAGAGAACAAGCCGATTTGCTTATAAAGCAAGAAGAAAAAGAATAAGTTTTTAAGAAGGCGGGTTGTATTTTCTTGAAAAGAAAATAAAAAACGAGCTTCATTTAGTTGACTTAATTTGACGAAAAGGTTATTATAATATTGTAAAGTATTTACGATAAATCTTTATGGCAGATATAGGGAGAAAGAACGCTGATGGCGTTTTTAGAATGAGGAAAATATACAATAGGAAAAATTTCGATAGCGCGCGCAGAAAAGTGGCGTAAATCGAAGAAAAAATATTAGGAAGGTTACACATGATAACTCACGGTAATGAAATCAAGTTGTTTTCCGGTAACTCCAACATTTGGTTGGCAAAAGCCATTGCAAAGAAGCTCAATACCGAGCTTGGCGAGGTGGAAGTCACCACGTTTTCCGACGGGGAAATTAACGTACATATCGCAGAAACTGTACGTGGTAGAGACGTGTTTATTATCCAATCTACTTGTTCGCCCGTCAATGATAATTTAATGGAACTCCTGATTATGATCGACGCAGCAAAACGTGCTTCGGCAGGTCGAATTACGGCAGTTATTCCTTATTTTGGGTATGCTCGTCAGGACAGAAAAGCACGCTCGCGTGATCCTATTACGGCAAAGCTTGTGGCAAATTTGCTTACGGGTGCGGGGGCAGACCGTGTTTTGACGATGGATCTTCATGCGGAACAGATTCAAGGTTTCTTTGATATTCCCGTAGATAATCTTCTCGGTGGACCTA
>SVHQ01000134.1 GCA_015055785.1 Clostridiales bacterium
ACCTTTAAAATATACGTTTCCCGAGGTGATATCATATAATTTGATAATGGAACGACCTGTCGTCGTCTTACCGCAACCCGACTCACCTACAAGACCAAATACTTCGCCTTTTTTAATTTCAAAGCTTACGTCATCTACCGCTTTAAGATCTTTACGTCCCAAACGGAAATATTGACAAAGATGGTCAACTTTTAACAAAACTTCGTTATTGTTCTCCATGTTCGCCTCCTCTTTCTTTCATACGTTTGATACGTTCCGTGATAATTTTGGGCATCTCAACTTTTGGTGCATCTGGATGAAGCAACCATGTTGCAGCAAAGTGTGTGGGAGAAACTTCAAACATAGGCGGCTGCATTTCATAATCGATTTCTAAAGCGTATTTGTTTCTTTCCGCAAATGCATCACCGACAGGCGGATAAATCATATTCGGTGGCGTACCAGGAATCGTGTCCAATTTTTCATTCGTATCCAAGTCGGGCATGGACGAAAGCAATGCCCAAGTATAAGGATGCTGAGGATTATAGAACACTTCGTTTGCCGTACCGTATTCTACGATTTTACCTGCATACATAACGGCAATTCTATCTGCCATGTTTGCAACAACGCCTAAATCGTGTGTAATGAAAATAATCGAAAGATTACGTTCTTTTTTCAATTTGTTGATAAGTTCCAAAATCTGCGCTTGAATTGTAACGTCAAGCGCCGTTGTAGGCTCGTCACAAATCAAGATATCAGGATTTGCCGACAAAGCAATTGCAATAACGATACGTTGACGCATACCGCCTGAAAATTCAAACGGATACTGTTTGAAACGGATTCTAGGTTCAGGAATACCAACTTCTTCCATGATTTTGATTGCTTTTTCCTTTGCAATACGGCTCGTAAGTTTATACACAACTTGCGAAGCTTTTTCTTTAAGATAGTCAATCAAATCCACACAATGTTTATCCAAATCAAAATTTGCTGCATTTTCCACGTCTGCCTTAAATTTATCAATAGCACGCGCTAATACAGAAAGAATAATTTCAATCTGTTTTTCAGGTTCAACAACAGATTTGGGAACAATCTTCCAATCCACCTTCTTACCCTTAGCGATCAAAGCATCTCTCTTTGCTGTCTGTTTAGCATAACGAGCTTCTTCTTTGGGATTATTCTTGATATAGAAGAAGTATTTATCCACTTCTCTTTCTAACGCACCGTTAAACGTATGCGCTACGTTATCTTTTACAACTTCCAAGGGATTGATTGCAGCACGAACGGTTTTCTCTAAGTTCTTACAAAGATCTTTTGTTTCTTTGCTTGTTAAATCGCCCTTTTTGAAAAATTGAACAGCCTCTTCCAAAGCAACTAACGCTGCTTTTTTATTCTCTAACGTCTTGTTAAACGCATATTTCACAGCCACTTTTTCCAAGTCCATGAACGCCGTCATATAGTCGTCCATAAGGAATTTATAAGCCATTTCATTGGCTTCTTCTGCGGACATTTGGCTAAGATCAGCCTCAGGATTCTTATAAACGTAATAACCGATTCTGAAGAAATTATACTGCGGCTGCGCGAGCATTTCAGCAAGCATTGCACGAGCTTGTCCACACAATTCTACTAATTCTGACGAAGCCTCTCCTTGCGTTGCCTTTTGTACGAACAATCCCTTGACGCTATCAAAGAAATTGATCTTTGCTTTTTCCGTATTTTTAACTTCCTCAAAGCGTGCTACGAACTCGTTTAATTTCGTAACATAGTTAGATGAGAAATATTTATCTTTTACTACATCTTTCAAATTACGAATTAACGAATTAAGCGTTGCAATCACATCCACTTTCTGTTTCTTTTCAATCAAGAATAAGAATTCATCAATAATGGAAATCAATTCTTCCGCTTCGTTTCGCGCTGTATTATAGCTATTTTCAAGTGTTATTGCCTTAATGTTAAAGCTATCGAAAATCTTGATATAATCAGCAATTTTTTCAGGAGAAACAGAAGTTTCGCCTGCTTCTGCTGCTTTTATCATCATATCCGACAATGCATTAAGCTTTTTATTGAATGTGATACGTCCTTCTTTACGGTTTGCTTTATTTTTCAAAAGCATTGCTTCGGTAATCTGTTTACCTATACGCATGATAGGATCGAGCGCAGAAAGCGGGTCTTGGAAAATCATAGCGATTTTATCGCCACGAAGCTTATGCATTTCCTCTTCGGGAATACGAATTAAATCTTGTCCATCATAAAAAATTTCACCACTTTCAAGAATTGCATTCCCTGCAGAGATACCCATAATCGCCTTTGAAGAAACCGACTTACCAGAACCCGATTCCCCTACAATTGCAAGCGTTTCACCTTTATATAAGTCAAAGGAAATACCACGTACCGCCTGTACTTTACCTGCGTCTGTGCGGAAGGAAATATTCAGATTTTTAACTTCTAATTTCTTTTCCATTTTATTAATCCTCCGAACCTCTAAGTGAAGGGTTGAATGCATCACGCAAACCATTACCAAATAAGTTAAAGCTAAGCAACAGTAATGCAAGGAACACTGACGGGAATGCAGCTACGTGTGGAATGCCTAAACGTAACAAGGACTGACCATTAGAAAGAATAGTACCTACACTTGTAAGATTACCCGATGTTAAACTGATAATGCCAAGGTAGCTTAAGTTTACTTCAGAATAAATCATAGAGGGAATAATCAATGCACATTTAGTTACCAACGTACCCAAGGAATTCGGGAATATATGTTTCCAAATAATTCTACTATCCTTTGCACCAAGCGTTCTCGCAGCTAAAACATATTCTTGATTCTTGAAACGATAGAACTGCATACGCGTCGAGCTTGCCATACCAATCCATCCCGTTGCAAAGAACGCAACAAATAAAATAACGATAGGACCTGAACTTCCCATATGCAAACGAAGCAAAGTAATAACGATTACAGATGGTATTGCGGATAAAATATCCGAGAAACGTTCCATAAATAAGTCTAACTTACCACCATAGTAGCCTTCAATTGCACCATAAATAGCACCTACTGTAAGGTTAACTACAGCGACTAAAATTGCAAATGCAAATGAGAACAATGCACCCGAAGCCATACAAGTAAAAATATCTTGTCCATCAGCCGTTGTACCAAATAAGAACGAAGGTTTTGTAATACCATCCTTTAAAACATAATTATGATAGTAAATATAATATTCATAATAATTTACACGAATTTCAAAGCCTGTATCATTTGGTTGCGCATATTCATAAACGATACCATTTTCACCATCCCCTGCGATACGAAGCGAATTATAATTATCTACACTCGCTTCTCCAACAGCATGAGATTTATAAACAGGAATGATATCACCGTTTGCATCATAAACGATTTGCATTCTACCATTTTTTTCTTCGGTCTTATAATAGTAGTTGGCAATCATATTTTGACCTACCATTTTAGGACGATCTCTTTTAGCTACCGTGGGATAAATAACTTGAATACCCGTTTCATTTTGATATTTTTGGATATTCTCATATTCAGCGACTTCTACTTTTTTATAGATGCAGCCCGTTGAATGATAGGAATCCAAGCGTATATTATACAATTTACCCGATTGCGTATATTCTTGATTTTTAACAGCATTATGCCCTGTTTCTTCACCAATATAATAATAGTAATCAAACGTTTCCTTATTTAACGATTTTTCCTCACAACCATCCCAAAAATTAGTTTTTGCAAACCATTCGCATTTCGGCAAAGTATGAATAAAATACGTGTCATTATAGGAAACTTGATATGGCGTAAGCAACGAACCAAAGCACGCATACAAGAATAAAATCATAATAACAATTGCACCTGCAATCGCACCTTTGTTTTTACAAAATCGAGAAAGTGCATCTGCCATATAACTGCGAGGTTTGGTTGAAAACTTTTTATCGTGGGAAATATCCCCTACCTCTGCAAATTTAAATTTTTCTTTGGGGATACTCATAATATCCGTTTTATTCATTTCACTCATATTATTTAGCCCCCATTCTAATTCTCGGATCGATAAATCCATAACTAATATCAATAATGATACCTGCCGCCAAACCAATAAGTGTATAGAAACCAGAAAGCAACATAAAGAAATCGTAGTCCAATACAGTGATAGCTTTCAAATATAATCCACCTACTCCAGGAATATCAAAAATGCTTTCAATAATCATCGAACCGCTCAAAACGGAAATAAATTCACCTAAAATCATAGGGAAAATAGGCACCATTGCATTACGCATTGCGTGTCTAAGAATCGCTTGCCCGTGTGTCAAACCTTTCGTTCTTGCAAGCAACATAAATTCCCCTGTAAGCACTTCTGTCAATTCGGCACGCGTATAACGAGCATAACCTGCAATAGACCCAAAACAAAGTGAAAATACTGCAGGAATCATACTGCGGAACATAGGCCACGAAAAATAATCCGTACCACTTTCCATACGCAGGGGGAACCAGCCCAACTTAAAACAGAACACATACTGAATTAAGAATGCGTATACAACAGAAGGTACGGCGATCATTACAATGACACCCGTAGAAATTACTTGATCTTGCCACTTATTCTTTTTAAGCGCAGCCAAAATACCCAAACCTAAACCGATGGGTACACCAATCAACGAAGAATAAACGTTAATTAAAACCGTAGGCGGCAAACGAGAAACAAAACCGTCCCAAACGGGCTTATTTATATACCCAGGCATCGTTGTTCCGATACCAAAATCGCCATCGCGAAAAATTCTGACTACATAATTCCACATTTGAACGGGGATAGGGTCGAAATAACCACGCGCACGCAGATTCATTTCCACCAATTCCTTGTCTACCCCTAAGCCCTCTCCAAGAGGAATAGGCAATAATTTAATTAAAACGAAACAGGTAACCATGATGATGGAAAACGTCAATAACATCAACCCTATTCGTTTTAAAACATACTTTACCATATACATAATTGTAAAAGCCTCTCTTTTAACAGCCTAAACAGCGGAGATGAGACACCTCATCTCCGCTGCCTGAATCATCACATTAATCAATCGCGACCGAACAAATAGTTCAACGTGCCACCCTTGCTTTCAACGAATGCTGCCCATTCAGCATCGTCGAAGTGATACGTCATATAACACATACCGCCGTAAC
>SVHQ01000135.1 GCA_015055785.1 Clostridiales bacterium
AATACATCGTAAAGCGTATTAAGAAAGAATTAAAAGCTCCCGTTGTAAAAACGATTGCAACCGGCGGTTTTTCCAATGTCATTTCCAAGGAAATTGAGGGGATTGACGTTGTGGATAAGCTGTTGACGTTAAAGGGCTTAAAATATCTTTACGATTTAAACACAAAGACGACCGAATAAAGCTGTTTTTTTAAAATGACGGTGGCATGTACGTGTTGAAATTAAAAAAAGAGAAAAATATATTTATAAAATACACATCAAAAAAAGGAAAATGTAAGAACGGTTTTGGCTGTTCAAGGAGGCAGTATGACTAAGAAAGTAGGCGTAGCCATTTTAGGACTTGGCGTCGTAGGTGGCGGTACGTATCAAACGCTTGTGGAGCATCATGATTTCTATTTAAAGACCCAGCAAGTGGATTTAACGGTGGAAATGGTGTTGGATAAAGCGGTAGATAGGTTAAAGGCTTTAAACGTACCCGAAGAATGTATTGCAAAGAGCATTCAAGAAGTGCTCGCAAATCCCAACGTAGATATCGTCATTGAAACAATCGGCGGTATTGGCGTGGCCAAGGAATTTGTAACGGCGGCGCTTCGTGAGGGAAAAACAGTAGTCACCTCCAATAAGGAATTGATTTGTAAATATTCCCATGAATTGGAAAAAATAGCAAAACGCAATCATTGTGGCCTTTATTATGAAGCCAGCTGTGTAGGCGGGGTACCCATCATTCGAACCTTATTGGACGGTATGCAAGCAAACCATATCAAGAGCATGATGGGGATTGTAAACGGTACCACCAATTATATTTTGACGAAGATGACCTATGACGGCGCGGACTATGCAGACGTATTAAAAGAAGCGCAAAAATTAGGTTATGCGGAAGCAAATCCCACGGCAGACGTGGATGGTTTTGATTCCATGTATAAATTGTCGATTCTTTCGTCGATGGCATTTCATACGAAGATTCCCTATACGAAGATTTACCGTGAAGGTATCAGCAAAATCGACACAAAAGATATTGCATACGGCAGGGAATTAGGCTATACGTTGAAGTTACTTGCGATTGGGAAAAATACGGATAAGGGCATCGAAGTTCGCGTACATCCTACGTTAATTCCCAACGCGCATCCTTTGGCAAGCGTAAATGATTCGTTTAACGCTGTGTATTTGACGGGAGATGCGGTGGACGATATTATGCTGTACGGCCGAGGCGCAGGTGCGCTTCCTACGGCAAGCGCGGTTGTGAGCGACGTTATTTATGCGGCAACCCATTCCGAGGTGAAATATTCCACGTTCAAAAATACCGCTACGGCAGATAGCAGCGTGAAATTTGTTTCCAATTTCTCCAGTGCGTATTATCTTCGTTTGTCTGTGGAAGATAAAGCAGGTGTTTTGGTAAAAATCGGCGGCATCTTTGGCAAATACGGAGTTTCTATTGTGGAGCTTGCGCAAAAGAGTGAAGCGAATGACGGACGCGTACCCCTTATTATCATTACGCATAAAACAAATGAAAATAGCATTAAAAACGCTGTAGAAAAAATCAATTCGACTGGTTTGGGCGAAGTAGAAGCAGTGATTCGTGTAGAAAAATAATCAAAAATTATCAAAAGAAAGAGACGGATATACTTCGTCTCTTTTTTAACAAGGAACAATTTTATGAAAGGTTTCATTTTAATTAATGGCTATCCGAACGGTGAAAAATTTTATAGACAAAGCGGGCGAATCGCTGAAGAGTTACAAAAATTAGGAATCCCCACGGACATTTTAAAAAACGGCGAAGTGAGCGCATGGATAGATGGTGAAGGGCGAGTACAAAGCGATTTAGCGGAAAAATATGATTTTTGCATTTATTTAGACAAAGATAAATATTTGGGAAAACTGTTAGAAAAAATCGGATTAAGATTGTTTAATTGCGCTCAAGCGATTGAAGATTGTGATGATAAAATGCTCACGTACATTGCTCTGAGCGAACAAGGTGTTAAAACGGTGGAGACGATTGCGGCTCCTTTATGTTATACGCCAAAAGCGAAAACAGATGAAAAATTCTTAAAAAAAGTAGCGGACAAATTGGGGTTTCCACTTGTAGTGAAAAAGAGCTATGGTTCCTTTGGTGCAGGCGTTCAACTCGTACACGGTATGCCCGAATTGATAAAAACGTCGCAAGAATTTTTATACGAACCGCATGTTTTTCAAAGATACGTTGCGGATTCTTGCGGTAGGGACGTAAGAGTGATGTTGATTGGCGGAAAGGTGGTTGCGGCGATGGAAAGATGTGCGCAAAAAGGAGAATTTCGCTCAAATATAGAATTGGGCGGAGTTGGAAAAAGGATAGAACTTTCTCCTGATTACATAGAAATATCGGAAAAAGCGGCGAAAATTTTGCGACTGGATTATTGTGGGGTTGATTTACTGCAAACAAAAGACGGTCCCATCGTATGTGAAGTAAATTCGAATGCCTTTTTTGAGGGATTGGAGCAAACAACGGGCGTCAACGTGGCAAAAGCTTACGCGCAGCACGTTTATCAAATGATAAAAGGTCAATAAACGAATGATTTTTGAACGAATGATTTTGAACAGAGCGTTGCGAAAAAAGCAACGCTTTTTCATTTTTAAAGCTTTTGTTGGATTTTAAGCGGTTGGATATTCAAAAAAACGGTAGAGTGGTACGGTAGAGCGGTAAAAAATTTGTAATAAACTTGACAACGTATGTAAAAAGTGTTATAATCATACGAGTTGTTAATACATATTGTAGCAATAATATGGCAAATAACGACAAATCAATCGAAAAGGGAAACGCTGTTATGGAAATGAAAAAAAATTTAAACCAAAGAATTTTTTTGGCAATAGCAGATATTATGATGATTGTTTTGGCGGCTTTTGTTTCTTACGGTATGCTGTCGTGGGCAAAAGCGGAAACCTTTAGTTTTTCAATAGCCTTACTTTGGTGGATTGTCTTTAACATAGTCCTTCTTGTCAGCATTTTTTCCCTGTTGGGATTGTACTCGATGGTATTTGCTTCGGTGAGCATTCTCGACGCGATGAAATTATGTTTTTCCGTGGCGATGATTGCAGCGGCGAACGTTTTATTCGTCTTTTTATACGGAAGAGAAAACGGCATCGGTTATAGCGTAGCTTTGATATACGTTGTTTTGATATTTTTTGCTTCTTCCGCGATTCGTTTTGCAAAACGCGCATGGGGTCATATAAAGCGTATTACGCATGCCCAAACGCACGTAAAAACAAAAAAGAACGTCATGATTGTTGGTGGTGGGGAAGCAGGTCTTGCCTTGGTCAAAGAAATGATTTCCAGCGATAAAAGCAACTATCAGCCAGTTTGTATTATTGACGATAACAAGCATTTACAGGATAAAAAAATATATGACGTTCGAGTGGCGGGTACGACGAAAGATATTCTTTCTGTTGCGGAAAAATACCAAGTAGAGGAAATTTTTGTGGCAATGCCTTCCGTAGAGAAGAAGATTAGAAGTGCGATTATTCAGCGTTGCGGCGAATGCGGTTGTCCCGTTAAAGTATTGCCTGGTATGTATCAGCTTGCCAACGGTCAGGTGACGGTATCCAAACTCCGCCACGTTGAAATTCAAGACCTTTTAGGCAGAGAGCAAGTAAAAGTGGATTTGGACGAGGTGATGCGCTACATACAAAACAAAGTCGTTCTCGTTACAGGTGGCGGCGGCTCGATCGGCAGTGAACTTTGCCGTCAGGTAGCCTCGCACAATCCTAAAGAATTGATTATTTTGGATATTTATGAAAACAATGCTTATGAGATTGAGCAGGAATTAAAGCGTAAATATCCCGATTTAAAATTGTTGACGTTGATTGCGAGCATTCGCGATAAGAATAAAATCCGTGACGTGTTTGACAAATACCGTCCGCAAATTGTATTCAATGCGGCGGCGCACAAGCACGTGCCTTTGATGGAAACGAGCCCGAATGAAGCGGTGAAGAATAATGTTTTCGGTACGCTAAACGTGGCGAAAGCGGCAGATGAATACGGTGTAGAAACTTTTGTGCAGATTTCGACGGATAAAGCGGTGAATCCCACCAACATCATGGGTGCCACCAAGCGTATTTGCGAAATGATTATTCAAACAATAGGGAAATACAGCAAAAACACGAATTTTGTGGCGGTGCGTTTTGGTAACGTACTGGGTTCGAACGGTTCAGTTATTCCGCTCTTTAAAAAGCAGATTGCGGAGGGCGGCCCTGTAACGGTTACGCATAAAGACATTATTCGTTATTTCATGACAATTCCCGAAGCGGTTTCGCTTGTGTTGCAGGCAGGTGCTTATGCAAAGGGCGGTCAGATTTTCGTACTGGATATGGGCGAACCGGTGAGGATATACGATTTGGCGTACAATCTCATCAAATTATCAGGCTATGAACCCAACGTCGACATTAAAATCGAATGTACGGGGCTTCGTCCTGGGGAAAAACTCTATGAAGAGCGTCTTATGAAAGAAGAGGGATTGCAAAAAACGGCGAACGGTTTGATTAATATTGCGCGCCCTATCCCTATGGATGAAGAAAATTTATGGGATACGTTGGATAAATTATACGAAGCCGCTTACAGCGAAACGGACAGCATGAAAGAATGGGTGAAAGAGCTTGTGCCCACCTATACAATAGACAAGCGCGAAAGCGTTGCAATCAGCTTTATGAAATCGGTTGCAAAGCAAAATGAAGAGGTGGAAAAAGAGGCAATAGAAGAGAGCGCGCAAGCAAAATCGGTGTAAAGGCTAAAGCTTAAAAGCAGAATGAAAACCATCGGTGTAGTATCATCGTTGGTTTTTTGCTTGTAATCGCATAAATTGTTTCGCTTTATTTGAAAATTGTAGGCTTGAATTAAAGCGGAAAAGACGTTTCTTATGCATAGTTTTGTTTAATGACTAAAAAAACAAAAAAATATCTTTATTTTCTTATGAAAATACCCACTTTCTTGCTTTAAAATCCTTGCTTTTTTCCTTATAATATGTTACAATACAATTCAATCAATATTTTTGATTAAAGAGGAGCATTTGTTCGATTTTTTCGTTTGAACAATAAGAAAAAAGGAGCGTATTTTGTATGGAAAGAGTTTATAATTTTTCAGCAGGTCCGTCGATGTTACC
>SVHQ01000136.1 GCA_015055785.1 Clostridiales bacterium
CGCATCATCACAGCGAAGGGTAAGTATTTTTCCCTTATAAATATAATTTTTTCGGATTGTTTTCTCTTCGTAATCCATAAAACCGCTCCTTCTACTCGTCTTTTTTCTTATTATAGCACATTTTTTCATAAAGAAGCAATATTTTTTCGAAAAACATCTTGATTTTTTACAAAAGATTGTGTATAATGTATGCAACGCATTTTTGGAATTTATACAATATCGTACGCGCGCGACTGCGCGGCTTGAGGAAGAGGAGATTTACGAATGCAAATACAAGGCGAAACGTCCGTCAATAAACTCATTCTACTTTTCGTTTTCGATAAGATGGAAACGGCGCTTTCCGAGCGCACCATAGTGGAAATGTGTACGGCGGGGAATAATTGGCTTAACTACATGGATTGCGTGGAGCTTTTGCCCAGACTTTTGGACGATGGGTTTATTTGCCGCGTGTCCCCTTCCGCAGAAGAAACCTTGTATATGATTACGAAAGACGGTCGGGACAGCTTGAACAGTTTCTATATCAACATCCCGAAAAGTATTCGCGACGAGATTTCCGCATTTGTCAAGAATAACAGCGGCAAGCTCCGCAACCGTCAAGAATGCAAGTCGGACTATTATCAAAACGTGGACGGCTCGTACACGGTACTCTTAAAAATCCTTGCGCCCGGGCAACCGATGCTTGATTTGAAGTTCGTAATTCCCGACAAAAAAACGGCGCAACGCATTTATAAAAACTGGGAATGCAAGGCTTCCGATTTGTATTCCGCAATTTACGAAACTTTGGTGGATTGATTTTCTAATCTCCCCTTTGCGCCCTTGGGCGATTATATTTTATGAGGTGATTATTATGTTTACTTATGCTACGAAAGGCACTTGCTCCAGAACAATCGTTTTTGACGTTGATAACGAAAATAAATTGCATAGCGTACGCTTTATCGGCGGTTGCGGCGGCAACCTGCAAGGGATTGCAAAACTCGTAGAAGGCAAAGATATTGATGAAATCGAAACCTTGCTCACGGGTATCCGTTGCAGAAACAACACGTCTTGCCCCGATCAACTTGCAAAAGCCATCGGCGAATATAAGGCGTCGAGAAACGGCTAACCCCTTTTAATATCATCAAAAAAGCAGCGATTTTATCGCTGCTTTTTTTAATTACTCTATACCGTGTACGCGTTGAAGGGAATTTTAGTGCTTGAAATGTCTATCCCCAACAAAGATCATGGCAATTCCCGCCGCATCGCACGCGTCGATGGAAAGTTGATCTTTAATACTGCCGCCAGGCTGTACGATCGCCGTAATACCTGCCTTCACACATTCTTCCACGCAATCAGGGAACGGGAAGAACGCGTCGGACGCCATTACAGAGCCTTTCACTTCTTCGCCAGCGTGCGCAATCGCTTGCTGCGCCGCCCAAATGCGGTTCGTTTGCCCCATACCAATCCCCGTCGTTCTATCTTCTTTCCCGACAACAATTGCGTTGGATTTGGTATGTTTAACGACCTTCCAATTAAACATCAACGCCTTCATTTCTGCTTCCGTAGGCGCGCGCTTAGTCACCACTTTCAAATTCTCAGGTGCAAACAACGTATTGTCATAGTCTTGCACAAGCAAACCGCCGTACACCTTCTTCATATCGTACGCGCTTGCTTCGCGTTTCGCCTTGATATCAGGAAGCTCCAATAAGCGGATATTCTTCTTTTGTTTCAAAATTTCCAATGCACCGTCCGTAAAGCTTTCCGCGATAACAATTTCGATGAAAATCTTGTTAATTTCCGTCGCCGTCGCTTCGTCCACTTGACCGTTTATCGCCAAAATGCCGCCAAAGACGGATACAGGGTCGGATTCATACGCTTTTACGTATGCTTCATGAATGGTCTTACCCACGCCAACACCGCAAGGATTTGCGTGTTTACAAGCTACTACGCAAGGCTCGTCAAATTCTTTTACAAGCTCCAACGCGCCGTTTGCGTCGTTGATATTGTTATAGGAAAGTTCCTTACCCCAAAGCTGTTTTGCTTTGGAAAGCGAGCCTGCACGAATAAATTCTTCGCTATAATAGGACGCGCCTTGATGAGGATTTTCGCCATAGCGCATATCTTGCGTTTTTTCGTAGGCGAAAGTGATGCTGTCGGGGAAACGAATCTCCAATTTTTCCGCCAAGTAGTTGGAAATCATGCTATCGTAAACCGCCGTGTGCGCGAATACTTTATATTGTAAGTACTTCTTCGTATCAAGAGTGATTTCCCCTGCTTCCAACTCAGAAAGCACGCGTTCATAGTCTTTCGGATCGACAACAACCGCCACGTCTTGGTAGTTCTTCGCCGCCGCACGAAGCATCGTCGGACCGCCGATATCAATGTTTTCCACCGCGTCTTCAAAGGAAACGTTCGGTTTGGATATCGTCGCCTTGAAAGGATACAAGTTTACCGCAACGATATCAATCGTATTGATGCCGAGCTTTTCAAGCTGCGCCATATGCTCGGGATTGGAGCGCATGGCAAGCAACCCTGCGTGCACGATGGGGTGCAACGTTTTTACGCGCCCGTCCAAACATTCGGGAAAACCCGTCAGCTCGCTGATCCCAATAACGGGAAGCCCTGCGTCTTTGAGCGCTTTTGCCGTACCGCCCGTGGAAATGATTTCATAGTCGCACGCGATCAAACGTTGACAAAATTCCACGATACCCGACTTATCGGAAACGCTTACCAATGCTCTTTTCTTCATAATTTATACTCCTACGTAATTTTTTGCTATTTTTTGTGAATACTAAACGTATGATTATCTTATACGTTTTACTGGTTGCCTATATTCTCGCCATCAATTTCTATTCGTTTTTACTCGTAAAATCCTTGCGCGACAAGGAAAAACTCGCCGAGCTCGACATTCACGACACGCTCACCGAAGAAAAGAGAAATCAACGCCAAAAGCCTACTGAAAAGTCCACAGGCAAACTGTGCATAGCAGGATTATTAGGCGGCGCAATCACCATTTACGTTTGTATGTTCGTACTCAAATATAAGCGGTCGGATATGTTGCTTATGGTATTGATGCCACTTTTGGGGGTACTCAATATTTATTTATGGGTACTCTTGTTTCGTTCGGGCTTTTCTTTCTTTGTTCTTCGGTAATATTATAACACATTCGAGTAAAATAACACAACCAAACCGAGAAAGTTTTTTTCGGTTTTTTTAAGAAAGTTCAAAAAACGCTCCACCGCGAGAAAAAATCAAGACCCTGAAAAAAAATTTGTAAATTTTTGAAAAAACACCTAAAAAATGTTTGACAATTTATCTTAATAATGCTATTATATACAAGCGCTATCGATGCGGCGGCGTTAAGCGAAGAAATGCGGGTGTAGTTCAATGGTAGAATTCCAGCCTTCCAAGCTGGCCGCGTGGGTCCGATTCCCATCACCCGCTCCACTTTTTTTAGGGCGAGCATTGAATGCGCCTGTAGCTCAGTTGGATAGAGCAACGGCCTTCTAAGCCGTGTGTCAGGAGTTCGAATCTCTTCAGGCGCACCAAAATATGGCGGGCATAGCTCAGTTGGTTAGAGCGCCAGATTGTGGCCCTGGAGGTCGTGAGTTCGATTCTCTCTGCCCGCCCCACTTTATTTAACACATTGGGGTGTCGCCAAGTGGTTAAGGCACCGGATTTTGATTCCGGCATTCGTAGGTTCAAATCCTGCCACCCCAGCCATTAAAGGCACACTTAAAAAAGGTTGGCCCATTAGCTCAGTCGGTAGAGCACCTGATTTTTAATCAGGGTGTCCGGAGTTCGAGTCTCCGATGGACCACCAATATGGACGATTAGCTCAGCTGGTAGAGCAATTGACTCTTAATCAATGGGCCCAGGGTTCGAGTCCCTGATCGTCCACCAGATGTGAACAGTTCGTTTTTGGAACCCCAAGAGCGAACTGTTCTCATTTAAAAAAGCATACAAAAAAATAAGCTGTCCTTGTTTACAAGGGCGGCTTTTGTTATACAAAAGTCTATTCAATTTTACACCTCAAAATGGGGCATCTTCATCCTCAAATGTTTCGGGAACATATTCCGCTTCTACCTGATTTGGCGTTTTATAATTCAGATGTTGATGCGGCCGATAACTATTATAATACTCAATATATTTATTCACCGCCAAAACCAACTCATGGAAGAACTGAAATTGTCTAGTATATAAATCGTCCTGTTTCATATTCGAAAAGAAACCCTCTACTACAGAATTATCGTAAGGTGTCCCCCTTTTTGAAAATGATTGTCGCACTTTCAATTCCCATAAAAGAGATTTGTATTCATTGGACGTATAATTCGAGCCTTGGTCACTATGAAAACTCACTCCCCTCGGCTTATTTCGTCCCTCAAAAGCATCTTTAAATGTGTTAATTGTTAATGAATTATTATTTCTTAAACCTACTCGATACGCGATAATTTTTCTAGAAAATAAATCCATAACAACACAAATATAATAAGTATTACTTCTAATTTTATACTCTGTTACATCTCCCGCCCAAAACACATTTGGGGCTGGTTGATTAAAATTTTGCTTCAATAAATTCCCGGGATAAAAGTAAATTGGTGTTTCCTTTTTCTTTTTAGGACTCATGCTAGAGGTTGTTCGCCTTTTACTGCTCAAACCCATTTCTTTCATAAGAGCTGAAACCTTTTTTAACGTACAAGCAACCCCATCCGCTTTTAACTTTTGATAAACCTTATTTGCGCCAAATCGTTCATCACTCTTTTTATGTATTTCCGTGATTAGTATTTTTAGATCCGCATTGCGTTTTTGATTTTTCGTTATTTCTGCCCCTCGCCGGTCATGATTATAGAACGTTGAATGATTCACTCCTATAACTCGACACATTTGCTTGGTTTTATATTTCCCTTTTAGCTGATCTGCAATCTCTAGTTTTTCTTTTAACGTTGGGGTAAAATATTCATAAGCAAATCGTAGGATTTCATATTGAGCATGCAGGATTTTATATTCTGCCAACAACTTCTCCTTTTTACCTTGACGCACCGTCAACTTTTTTTGACCACAAAATTGCACACACCTCTCTTTATCAAGTTCTTGCAAACTCTTTCGCCAACGTCGAAAAGTTTCCCTGCCTATGTGAAACTC
>SVHQ01000137.1 GCA_015055785.1 Clostridiales bacterium
GGGCAGGCTGCAGCGCGGTCGTGTTTAATTCTTATATTTTTAACCGCTTAAAAAATCGGGAATTGAATCGTGTGCTTTTGGTGGCAACGGGTGCGTTGTTATCAACTGTTTCCAGCGGTCAAGGTGAGAGTATTCCTTGTATTGCGCACGCTGTTGCGATTGAAAACGTGTGAGAGGATTAGAAAATGTTTGAAGAATACGTAGAAATATTTTGGAATTTTGCAAAAGCATTTGTTGTGGGCGGTGCAATCTGTATGATTGCACAAATTGTAATCAATTTCACCGATTTAACGGCAGGAAAAATACTCGTCCTTTTTATGCTTTCAGGCGTAGTGTTGCAAGGTTTGGGGTTGTATGAATATCTTGTGGAGTTTGCCGGTGCAGGGGCGACCGTTCCCATTAGCGGTTTTGGGTATTTACTCGCCAACGGAGCAATAAAAGGTGCGCAAAAAGGACTTTTCGGTGCGTTTACAGGGGCATTGTCATCTGCGAGCGCAGGTGTTTCCGCGGCGGTCATCTTCTCCTTTTTGATGGCGATGCTGTTCCGTTCGCGCAGTAAAAAGAATTAAAAATAACGCGTTGGTGAAAAACCAACGCGTTTGCACACGTAATTTTTTATTTTTATAAGAATAAGAGGGTGAGAAGAACGATTGCGCCCAAGCCGATTCGATACCACCCAAATACTTTGAAATCATGCTTTTTAACAAAATTCATTAAGAATTTCACGGCGAATAAGGAAAGGGCGAAAGCCACGAGCGAACCGATGATAAGATAGCCGATTTCAGGTGCGGACATTACGTTTCTGTCTAAAAAGAATTTTAATAATTTATAGGCGCTGGAACCGACCATTGTAGGGATTGCTAAAAAGAAGGTAAATTCTGCGGCCGCTGTTCTCGATACGCCGAGAAGCAACGCTCCGAGTATGGTGATGCCCGAACGGGAAGTGCCAGGGACTGCCGCCAAAACCTGTATACAACCGATAAAGAATGCATATCGATAGGATAATTGTGAAATTTCCTTGATTTTTGGTTCGGATTTGTTAAAGGTTTCCACCAAGAGGAAAGCGACGCCGTAGAGGATTAATGTTGCGGAAATTATCGCCGTTTCCGTTGTAGGAGAAAGCTTGGAAAACAGCGTATCAATCGCCAAAGCTAAAACGGCAGGAATGCAAGCAATAACGACTTTGAGCCACATACTTAAAATATCCTTTTTCCAACCAAGCTGTAATTTTTTCGACACCCCGTTTTCGTTTAAGGTATTTGTTTTTATATCAATAGGGAAAATACGTTTCCAGAAAATAACAACGACGGCAAGAATAGCGGCAAGCTGAATGACGTATTCAAACATGTCGATGAAAGCTTCTGAAACGTTCGTTAAAGGCAGGAAATGATTGAGTAGAATCATGTGGCCGGTACTGGAAACGGGAAGCCATTCCGTGATGCCTTCCACGATGCCGAGTAATATAATTTTCAGAATTTCTAAAAATTCCATTTGACTTCCACCTTAATCGTCTTTTAAATAGTTTACGCACTATACATAAATTATAGCATTAAAAGGGCAAAAAAGTCTATTATTTTATGGAAAAATTATCAAAAAAACACATTTTTTATAAAAATTTTCAAAAGGTATTGCAATTATTGAAAGAATGTGTTATAATTATTCTGTAACGGATAGTGATACTACCTATTGCGTTTGTGATGGTTTGGGGGCGATGGACGGTGATCCTATTGGTAACAAATAATTTTTATCGGAGGGTACCGAAATGAGTCAAGGTACTGTGAAGTGGTTTAACGCGGAAAAGGGGTATGGATTTATTTCCAATGACGAAGGTGGCGATGACGTATTCGTTCATTTTTCTGCAATTGTAGCAGAGGGCTACAGAAAGTTGAAAGAGGGTCAAAAAGTTTCTTTTGAAATCGAACCCGATCCTAAAAATCCTGAAAAACTTCGCGCCATGAATGTGCAGGCGTTATAAGTATTTGTTGGAGGAGAGTGTTAAACTCGTATGAAACCGTGTTGCTTGGGCGATGCGGTTTTTACATTTTATAAAAGTACTTTTTAAATAAAAAAATAAAATGCGGCAGGCATGTATGCGTTGAAATGGTAATTATGTCTATTTTGCTTATTAAATAAATATTTTGGAAAATGTATAAAAATCAATTTGCGCGATTGACAAA
Source organism: Clostridiales bacterium (assembly GCA_015055785.1). The sequence goes on from SVHQ01000137.1 coordinate 2,178, forward strand.
TTGTGGTATATAGTGTATAATCAATATAAATAAAGAAAGGGGAACTTAGTATGTATCCGTATCCGATTATTTTTGGAATGGGGCTATATGAATTATTCTTGACGGCAGGAATGCTGATTGTGTTGTTGTGTGCCGATAAAATGGGTATAAAACGCGGTTTTTCTGTGAAACTGCAAAAATTGGTCATTATTAACGCTGTGTTGAGTATTGTAATCGGTATCGGCGGCGCTGTTGTATTTCAAGCTTTTTATAATTTCATGGCAACTGGTATATTCAAAATCGACCAATCGACGGGCATGACCTTTTACGGCGGATTGATTTTTGGTGTTGCAGCTTTTTTGTTGATTTGGTTTTTTGGCGGAAAGGCAATCGGCATCGGTGATGAAGTGAAGGAAAGATTTAAAGATATTGCGGATATAGCGGCGTGCTTGATTCCTTTGGCACATGGGCTTGGACGTTTGGGCTGTTTGTGTGCAGGCTGTTGTCACGGAGCGGAAACAGACGCTTGGTATGGCGTGGATATGTTGGCGCAACGCTATTACAATAGTGCGGGAGAGCTTGTAGAGGTATGGAAGAAATTCGTTCCCACCCAGCTTTTTGAAGCAATCTTTTTGTTTGCGCTCTCTGCGGTTATATTCTGGCTGTATTTCAAACGTAAGGACGAAAAACGGATACCGCTACTTCCCGTTTATGCAATTCTATACGGAATTTGGCGTTTCTGTTTTGAATTTGTGCGCGGTGACGATAGAGGGGCTACCATTATTCCTTTCCTTTCCCCCTCGCAGCTTGTGGCGGTTGTAATGATTGCGTTGGGTACGGCGTACTTCCTTTTATGGTATTTTAAAGTAAAAAAAGCGCAAACGGCAGCCGTGGTGCGTGAGCCGATTGACGATATAGAACAAGAAAATAATAATTAATGAGGAAATAAAGATGGAAAGAACAGAAGCTTTGCAGTGTTTCGAGCAGGTTTTTGGCGGTAAAGCGGAAGATTTATTTACGGCGGCAGGGCGTATCAACGTCATTGGCGAGCACGTGGATTATTGTGGTGGACAGGTTTTTCCTGCGGCGCTCAATCTCCGCTGCAACGTGTACGGACGCAAAACGGGCGGTAGCACCGTGCGTATGGCGTTTCGTGGTATTGACGGTATAGTGGAAATTCAAACGGATAGGTTGGATTCTTATAAGGGCTTGAAAATCGGCAATTATCAAGCAGGGGTTGCGTATTTTCTGCAAAAAGAGGGCGTGGAAATTGTAGGCTGTGATTTGTATTACGATTGTACAGTGCCTTTTGGCAGCGGACTTTCATCCTCTGCGGCGATTGAAGTGGCTACGGCGGTTACTTTCTGTGAATATGCAGGCGTGAAGTACGACAAGGTACACTTAGCGAAGCTTTCCCAGCGTGCGGAAAATGAGTATGCAGGTGTAAATTGCGGCATCATGGATCAATTCGCTTCCGCAATGGGGAAAAAGGACCATGCTGTTTTGTTGAATTGTGCGACGCTTGAATATGAATACGTACCTTTAAAACTTGGTGAATATTGTTTGGTGGTGGCAAATTGTAACAAACCGCACAATTTAGTAGAGAGTAAATACAACGTTCGTCGTCAGGAAGTGGAAACGGCGTTGAAGGCGCTTCAAACGGTATTGCCCGTGAATTGTCTTGCGGAAGTGACTCCCAAACAGTTTGCTGAAGCGAAATATCTGCTTTCGGGCGTGGTGGCGAAGCGTGCAGAACACGTTGTCATGGAATGCGACCGTGTTAAATGTGCCGTAAAAGCCTTGAAAGAAGGAGATTTGGTAGAGCTTGGCAGATTGTTGAATGAAAGCCATTACAGTCTGCGTGATTTGTATGAAGTTACGGGCAAGGAATTGGATACGCTTAGTGCTTTAGCGCGTAAAGAAGTGGATTGCCTTGGTTCGCGTATGATTGGTGCAGGCTTTGGCGGTTGTACGATTTCCATTGTGAAAAAGACTGCTGTGGAAGGGTTTATACGTCGTGTAAGTAAGGCTTATCAAGATACAATCGGCTATAAAGCAAGCTTCTACGAAACTTCTATTGAAGATGGCATTACAGTAGAAAAATTATAAAAAACGATAAAGATGAAGTTGCCTTTGTCGAAATTTACAAAAGAAAAACCGCGAAGTGAGTAAAAGCTTCGCGGTGATTTTTAATAAGGCGATTTTATGCAAAAATGCATTTCAATGCATACATGCCTATGGTATTTTATTATTTTAAGTTTTTTAGAAAACCTGCTGCAAGGCGTAAAAGCCGTTCTTTTTCGTTCTCTTTTGGGAACATGGCTGCGTGGAATAACAATTGCTGTAAAAGAGAGGAAAGCCGTTTGGGTTCAACGTCTATATTTTCTAAAATATCTTTGCCAGAAATGGCGAGTTGTTTTAGGGTGAGCGGAGCGTTCTCTTCTTGCATGGTTTTTAATAATCCTAACCAGCGTGCGCAGGTGGGTGCGGTGGAAATATCGTCCATGCAGGCGGAGAAGTCGGCTTGTTTTAAGAGAATCAAATCTTGTAATATTGCATGATTTTCCACGAAAAATCGGCGAAGTTTCTTTTCGCTCGTCAAAGAATTCATGTCATACATGTGCCATTCAACAAGTGCGTAAACATTGTCCACGGTCTTTTTAGGTGCTTTCCAGCGGTTTAATATATTTCTTGCAAGGCGCGCACCTTCTACGGGGTGCTGATAGGAATTTCCATCGCGAAGCTGACAAAAGGGTTTGCCCACGTCATGCAAAAGAGCGGCAAGGCGCACCCTTTCATCGGCGTATTTAACGGCGCGCAAGGAATGTTGCAGGACGTCGTATTTATGGAAATCGGCGCGCTGTGCCATACCGTCCCCTAAAACAAGCTCAGGGGCGATATGCGCCAAAACCCCCGTTTGATGCAGAAGACAAAGCCCTTGGT
>SVHQ01000138.1 GCA_015055785.1 Clostridiales bacterium
AAAAGATTGGTTTGCTTATTACGATAGATTAGGGTTTCAGTATATGTTTTGTGCTTATGCTAACGGCGGCTCGTGCACGTATAACATAGATACTTTGACGGAATATGCAGAAAAATACAGCCCTTTGGGGGCAATTCTTACCTCATGGGAAAAATCAGACCGTTTTTATATGGGGACGTATCCTTTAATTGCTTATGCGGGTAAAAAGTGGAATGGGGAAATCAAGACGGAATTAGATCGGATAAGCATATATCAAGAAATAGTAGGCTCAGAGCCTTGCGCGAAATGCTTGCTTTCCTTACAAGTACCTTCTTTTTATGGCGGATATACCGACATTGCTAACATTTGCGAAAATGACAATTTAGCGAAAATGATTTTACGCAACAGCGTTTGTTCTGCATTGCCAATTTTGAAAAAGGGCATAGAAGAAGTGTGCGGAGAACAAAAAGACATTGTTACGGATATTTACGATTACTATTTGGAATTTGCCTTAGGATTGCGATTAGAAAAACTCGGAATGCATATTTTTGACTCCTATGATTCAAAGGTAAAAAACAAGGAATATGTGCTTCGAGAACTTGATGAACTCGTACATGGGTATGATGAATTAGAAGGAAACGAAAGGCGGCTTTGGAAAAAATACCGTAGCGGAATCGTCAGTTGCGGCAATGCATTTGAGCGAAAACATCACGGCTACAAACAAAAACTGTCGCAAATTCTTGAACAGGTAAAAATGACGGAAACGGCAGGGGTATTGTATGCAGAGCTTATGTTGCACGACGGTTTTGGGACGCCGCGTGCAGAAATCTGGGCGAAATTTGCTGAAGAGCGAGAAGAAAAACTACTGTATAAAGGGGGGATTAAACCCAGCGTCGTAGGGTTTGAGCTTGGCGGTTGTTATACACTTCGCATTCGTACGGAAGACAAAAAAATAGAGTATATCTTATTCTCAATGCGCGGTGAAAGTGTCTTATATCCTATGCATTTCCGACACGCGGCAAGGGGTGAAAAGCAAACGGCTTGTAGGGTGGAAACGCTTTCGGGTAGAGTGGAAAATGCGAACAATATTCTTTATAACGATACTCGTTTTGCCGCAATGGGATATGAAGACGGAAGAGAACATTTCAATAACATTGAACTCTCGAAGCAGCAAAGCGTGATTAAAGTATTTTTTGCTTGATAAAAATTGAAAGCACACGCCACAGATATTTGCGGGTGTGCTTTTGATGTTCATCAAAGGGAAATAAATTAGAGGACTTTAGTATTCTTTCGGTATTGGGCAGGCGTTATGCCAAAATATTTTTTGAAATTAAGCTGAAATTGCGACAATGTGGAATAGCCAGTAGACATCGCGATATCTAATATTTTCATATCGGTACTTCTTAACAAGCTTTTGGCATAGCGGAGTCTATATGCTGTTAGATATTCGTGCGGTGTTTTGTTGAAATGCGTTTTGAAAAGACGATTTAACTGCATTCTGGAATATCTTAAATTTTCGCACAAATCGTTGACAGTATAGGAAAGAAAGTTTGGATTTTGCATAATATCCGATAAATGTTGTTTCCACGTAAGGTCGGCTGTAGGATATTCGTCGAGGATATTAATTTGACTGCTGAATAGATGCTGTATGATTAAAAGCAAGGCAGAATTAAGCAAATCATTTCTTGTTTTTAATTGATTTCTTTTCAAAAGATTGACCTTATAGAGTAGGTTTTCAATTTTATAAATGGTGCTTGACGGCAATGGAAAAGCGCGAGGGCCTTCCCTCAAAGCTTGAGCGAACGTAGGGGAAAGGAAATTTAACAGTTGTAATAAATATGCCTCCTTTATGGCGATGTTGATATATCGAAGGTTGCCAGTGGTATTTGACTTTAAACAATGTACATCGTCGGTAGTAGCGAAAAATACGGTGTTTTCTTGGTAAGTTTCTTTTTTTTCGTTTAGAATATTGTGAATAGATCCTTCTGTAAGAATGGTAAATTCCCAATAATCTTTATGGGTATGAAGCATAGGAAAATCAAACGTATTGATGTGATATTTTAAATGAATTTCGTCGATATGGTCTACGGAATATTGGTCAATATCGATTGTAAAACCTAATGTTTTCATAATATACCTCTAAAAAAGGAGCGAGTATCTTAAAAAATATTTTTTCAATTATATCAAAACCAATCAAAAAAGTCAAGGTATAATGCCTTAAATGTTACAAATCCATAAATTGCTGTTGAATCTTAAAAGGAAAAGAAATGGGTAGCTTGCTTCCTAACTCCACGGTCATTAAAACTATCGTTACTACCGATATTATTTTTGATATGGCGAAAGAGTTTGATTTGGAAGTAAAAGAAGTTTTGACGGGGTTTAAATATATAGGAGAGAGCTTAGAAACGACAAAAAAATTTGTTCTTGGTTTGGAAGAAAGTTACGGATATCTTGTAGGTACGCATGCAAGGGATAAGGATGCGGTATCCGCTGCAATGATGATTGCAGAAGCTTGTGCGTATTTTAAAGGGAAAGGAAAGACCTTATATCAGGTATTGCAAGAAATTTATCAAAGATACGGCTATTATCAAACGGATTTGAAATCTATCTCGATGCCAGGAAAAGACGGCATGTCGAAGATGGGGGAGATTTTGATGCGAATCCGTCAACCCCCCCCCAAGGGAAATTGACGGAGTTCCCTTTATTTTTGATGATTTTGCGCAAGGCTTATACGGACTTCCTAAAAGTGACGTGTTGAGATTTAAAAGCGAAACTGGTCGTTTGATTATTAGACCTAGCGGCACGGAACCTAAAATGAAAATATATTTGCAGTCCAAAGGGAAGGACGTTATAGATGCGCAAGAAAAAAATGACAAAATGCTAGAATTTATCAATACATTTATTAAATAATAAGGAGTAAAACCATGAAAATACTTTCTATTGGTAACAGCTTTTCGCAAGATGCACAAAGATATTTACACGAGCTTGCAAAGGCGGAGGGCGTAGATATCCAAACGCAAAATCTTTATATTGGCGGTTGTTCGCTGGAAACGCATTATCAAAATATGAAGGGCGATTTGATGGAGTACGAGCTGGAAAGAAACGGCAGAGGCACGACAGAAAAAACGTCTATTCGAATTGCGCTTGAAAGCGAAGATTGGGATATTATTACTGTTCAACAGGCGAGCCATTTTAGCTGGAACTTCGAAACGTACCTGCCCTATATCGTGGAGCTGGTCGAGTATGTAAGAGCCCTTTGTCCAAAAGCGAAAATATATATTCACGAAACGTGGCCGTATGAAAACGGGTCGGAAAGATTGAACAGTGTCAATTTCAATACGTCCGCGGAGATGTACGCAGCGCTTAAAAAATGCTACGAGCAAGCATTTGCGCTGGTAAAAGCTGATGGAATTATACGCTGCGGCACTGCGATAATGGAAGCAATAAATCGTGGCTTAACAATCCATAAGGATACTTTCCACGCTGGGGTTGGCGCAGGGAGATATATGCTTGCGTTGGTATGGTATAAAACACTCACGGGTAATGATATAAGCAATAATCAATTTAATGATTTTGATGAACCTGTTTCGAGTTTTGAAAGAAAAACTGTTATTCAAATTGCAAATACGGTTGTTTGAATTTTTGGGGATGGTTTTGTATCTTAGGAATATTTAGTTGGAGAAAGAATATGGCGTACGAATACATTGAAAGATTTAAGAAGTTAGGGTTTGGTTTGTTTTGTCATTTTGGCTTATATAGCAAATTAGGACGCGGTGAATGGGCGTTACGTATCTATGGTTTAAATGCAAGCGAGTATAATGCACAAGCGAAATCCTTTGAAATTGCTGAAGATTGGGCAAAACGCTTGGTTGCAACGGCGAAAATAGCGGGATGTAAGTATATTACATTAACAACTCGTCACCATGATGGATTTTCTTTGTTTGATACTTGTGGATTAAATGATTTTGATGCGCTCCATTCTGCGTGCAAAAGAGACTTGGTGCGTGAGTTCGTAGATGAATGTAACGCGGAAGGCATTGTTCCTTTCTTCTATCATACGTTGCTTGATTGGCATAATCCCGATTATAAAGAAAATTTCCCTAAGTACATTGACTATTTGATTGCAAGTGTTGAAATTCTTTGTAAAAATTACGGAAAAATCGGCGGGCTTTGGTTTGATGGTTTTTGGGATAAACCCGATGCGGATTGGCAGTTTGACCGTTTGTACGCAACCATTCGCAAATATCAGCCCGAAGCAATGATTATCAATAACACAGGGTTGAGCGCGCTTGGCGAAGTAAGTCATGTCGAAATAGATAGCGTGACCTTTGAACGAGGTAAACCCACTTTCGTGGATACTAGCAAAAAGCCGATTGCGGGCGAAATGTGCGAAGGGATTACCGACCATTGGGGCTTCGCGGCAGGCGATATTTGCTTTAAGTCCATACCAGTGCTTATCGAAACTTTGCTTGATTGCAGAAAATATAATTGTAATCTTTTGTTAAATGTTGGTCCGACTGAAGATGGGACATTGACGGTAATGGAAACGGAGATATTAAAATATATTGGCTCTTGGATTAAGATTAACGAAGAAATAATCTATAATGCCGTACCTGCGGATATTCAAGCAGATAATGCCGATATTTTTGTGAATGGAGAATATTATTATGCGGCAATTCGTAAAGTACCGATGGGTGCAAATGTCAATGTTGCGAGACCCGAAGATAACAAAGTCGTTAAATTGCATACGGACAAGGTCATAATAGAGCCCGTTTGGCTGGATGATGGAACGGAAATCAAACTTGAAGATGGGCAGACCTTTAAAGCGGAACCTTTTCCTTATGGTAGAAGTGGATACATTCGTGTTGCAAAGTTCAAGTTGAAATGAGGAGAAAAAACATGAAAATCAATTTTTTGGGTGATAGTATTACACAAGGTGCGGGTGCAGAACGACCTGAAAATATGTATACTACTTTAGTGGCGGATTATTTTAAGGCGGAAGAATGCAATTATGGAATAGGTGGAACGCGAATTGCTAAACAAATAAAGCCTACTGATAATCCCGATGATGACGTATTTATGT
>SVHQ01000139.1 GCA_015055785.1 Clostridiales bacterium
TTTGTTTTTCAAACTCTTCAAAACAAGGCATAGAAATAACCCTAGCCTGAATACCTTCTTCCGCAAGGACAACCTTTGCTTTTACACACAATTCCACTTCAGAACCTGCACCAATAAGAAGCACCTCGGGAGTCCCTTCGCAATCTTCCAATATATAACCGCCTTTCAGCGCAGCCTTGCCACTATCTTCATATTGAGGTAAATTTTGACGAGTTAATACGAGAACGGTCGGTTCACTACCACTCATTGCTGACACCCATGCTGCTGCCGTTTCCTTACCATCCGCAGGACGATAAACTTTCAATCCAGGCATAGAGCGCAGCATAGCCAACTGTTCCACAGGCTGATGCGTAGGTCCATCTTCCCCAACGCCAATCGAATCGTGGGTCATAATATAGGTAACAGGCAACTTCATCAAAGCGGAAAGCCGCATTGCAGGTTTGCAATAATCGGAGAATACAAAGAACGTAGAGCAGTATGCACGCAAACCGCCATGTAATTGCAAACCGTTTGCAATTGCTGCCATTGCGTGTTCACGAATACCAAAGTGAACGTTTCTACCCACAAAATTATCTGGAGAAAATGCGCCATATGTGATTTCATCTGTATCCTTCATATCCGAAAGGTTGGAAGGTGCAAGGTCGGCAGAACCACCAATAAGAATGGGGATTTCCTTTGCAAGAAGATTGAGAACCTTTGCCGATGTTTGACGGGTCGCCATCGGTTTTTCAAAATTATAAAGACCCGATATCGCATCGAAATTAGGGAGCTCCCCACTCATCGCCGCCTTATAGGCTGTAGCAAGTTCAGGATACGCTTTTTCGTATGCAGCGAACAGTTTTGTCCATTCTGCCTGCTTTTCCGCACCTGCATTTGCCGCTTTTGCACAGTGCTCAAAGACCTCTTGAGGGCAATCAAACGCTTCTTCACAAGGCCAACCGAGGGTTTCTTTTGTTTTCTGTATATTCTCTTTTCCAAGAGGCGTACCATGGCATTTTGCATTACCTTGCCAAGGCGAACCCTGCCCAATATTGGTACGGCAAATGATTATGGAAGGCTTATCTATTTCGTCTTTTGCTTTCTCGATAGCCACATTTAATGCCTCTATATCATCGGGGCTGCTTGCAAGGTCCACATGTAATACCTGCCAATTTTGTGAAGCAAACCGCATCCCCACGTCTTCATTAAACGTACAATCCGTATCACCTTCAATGGTAATATTGTTGTCATCATAGAAGAGAATAAGTTTCCCCAATTTATGCGCACCTGCAAACGAGCAAGCTTCGTAAGAAATGCCTTCTTCCAAACAGCCATCCCCACAAATCGCATAGGTATAATGGTCAACAATATTAAATCCCTCACGATTGAATTTTGCCGCAAGATGCGCTTCTGCCATTGCCATACCCACCGCAGTCGCAATACCTTGCCCCAACGGTCCCGTTGTTGTTTCCACGCCTATCGTGTGTCCGTATTCAGGATGTCCAGGGGTCTTCGAGTTAAACTGTCGAAAGCTCATTAAATCTTCCTTTGTTATCCCAAACCCATAAAGGTACAAAAGGGAATAATGAAGCATTGAGCCATGACCTGCAGACAACACAATGCGATCACGGTCATCCCACTTCGCATCTCGAGGGTTAAATTTTAAAAAATTTTGAAAGAGCGTATAAGCAATAGGCGCACACCCCATCGGTAAACCAGGATGCCCCGACTTCGCCTTTTCAATTGCTTCAATAGACAAAACGCGCATTGCGTTAATAGCGGTTTGTTGTATATTCATTTTGTAATCTCCTGTTTTACTGCTTACTGTATTTTGTTTTAATAAAATCGTTCCTAACCTTATGTAAATAACTTATCAAACGCCGAAAGATTGATAAAATCATACTGTTGCAAAAAAGAATAAATATCAGCAAGAATAATATTCGTGCCACCTTCTTCATCACTCTCTGCATTAATAGCCAAAATGGGGTCATGCAGGCTCATACGAAGCAACGCCCAACCCGCACCACTACCTTTTTTGTAGTTAACACGCACCCCTTCATAATTATCAGTCGCCACAGATAACCACGTCTGCGTTTTGGCATATATTGTAAACGCCTCAATGACACGCGTCCCAAGCGTTTGAAAATCAACCCCTTTTTGAAAGCCAACTCTTATCTCCTTTTCCTCTTTTGGCAGGGGCATGTCTGCGATGAGTTGCGTTAAACGACGCCCTTTTTTACTTTCCCTTGCAAGCGCAATAAGCAATTTTGTAATTAAATACGCACCATCGTCAAGAAAATAATTTTCTTGAAATGCAGCATGTCCACTCGTTTCAATAGCGAGAGGCGCATATTCCCCTGTCGCATTTAAACGAATTGCCTCATTGATAACGTTTTTATAGCCGCGGCGGAATTTTTGATGCTTTCCGCCTTTTTTTATAATAAATTGAGTTAAACCATTTGAGGTGACCGAATCCGTGACAATTGTCCCCGCCCGTTCTTCCAACAAAATAGCGGAAACAAGCGCAATCAAACGATTACGATTGATAGGCACGCCGCCATAATCCACTGCAGCCGCTCGATCCACATCCGTATCAAAAATAATACCAAAATCCGCATTCACACGCTTAACCGCCGCACAAACGGCTTCCATTGCATCCACGTCTTCAGGGTTAGGAATATGGTTGGGGAAATGTCCGTCAGGTGTTAAAAATTGCGAACCTTCGGTGTTTGCACCCAATGGCATCAACACTTTTTCGACAAAAAAACCGCCAACCCCATTACCAGCATCCACAACAATTCTTTTACCTTGCAAAGGAAATACTTCTCCCGTTGCAGTACGTACCAAACCCACCAAAGAAGCAGCGTAATCATCCAAATACGGGGCAACAAACGCCTTGCCTGTTTTTTCCGTGGGTTTCATTTCCTTTACGGCGAGGCGTAAAATCTTCGCAATATCCTTCTTTTCCACTCCACCGTCCGCGTGAAAAAACTTCATACCGTTTCGATTGAAAGGTAAATGGCTGGCAGTAATCATAATTGCTCCATCACAGGGATATTCCCGTCTGCGCACCACGTCTTTTAACAGCATAAACATGGAAGGCGTAGTAGAAAGCCCTGTCAATAGCACGTCGTCACCAATTGAAACAAGTGCATTTGTAATTACCTTTGAAAGCATCGGGGAAGACAAGCGAGAATCGTAACCAACAGCCACACATACGTGGGATTTATTCAATTTTTCTTTTAACCAAACACAAAATGCTTTTGCGATACTTGCAACTTTTTCCTCGTCGAGCGTTATCGGTTCATCCTCTACCCCAGCCAAAGCAACACCGCGCACATCTGTTCCGTTTTGCAAACAAAGCAATTCTTCTAAAGTCACCATATCACATTTTTCCCATAAAATAATTAATCTAAAATTATATCGCTAACTTTCTTACCTATATAATTATCTTAGAAAAATTCTTCTTCCAACATTGCGCAAAGACAATGATATATAGGTAAATGCAATTCTTGAACTTTATACGTTTCCATTTCGGGAACACATATAGCCACGTCGCAAATATCTTTTAATTTCCCGCCTGTCATACCTGTAAAGGCGATTGTCTTAATGCCTTTTGCCTTTGCAACCAAAACCGCATACACGCAATTTTTGGAATTGCCCGAAGTAGAAAGAACCGCCAAGCAATCCCCTTGTTTTCCCAGACCGTAAAGCTGTTGTGCAATTGCCGTGTCCCAAGATTTGTCGTTTGCAAATGCCGTTAAAATGCCCGTTTGAGAAATTAAAGACGTTGCAGGTAAAGAACCTTCTAATTTACTCAATATATACTGCCCATCTTCGCCATAGCTTGATAAGCTGTTTGCTGTTTTTTCATCCACAGCACGGCATTTTTTAAAAGATTTCAGCAATTCGCCTACAATATGCTCGCAATCAGAGGAACTTCCCCCATTTCCAGCACAATACAGGCTACCGCCCTCTTCATACGTTGATTGAATGACTTCAAAAGCCTTTAATATATTTTCTTTAATACCGTTTAGTACAGGATATCTTTCAAACAATTCTTCATATATTTTCCTTGTCGTTTCTTTCATGTTCACTCTCCGAAATAGCTACTGCCAAAGCTGCATAATCGCCAATATTTTCCCCTATTTGTGCAGGTAAAATTTTACAAACTTTATAAGAATCCGTCAAGCTTTCTCTTTCGATTATCGGTGTGATGAAAGACATAAACATATCGTAATTGCGCATAAACACACCGCCCGCAACAATTACCTCGGGATTGAATAAATCTATGAGTAAACTCACAACTTTTGCAAATTTTTCCGCACTTTCTCTTACGACGGATAAACAAAATTCGTCGCCTTGCTTTGCTTTTTCAAAAATGATTTTTGTGGTAATATTGTTATCTAAAACAATTTCTTTCTCTTCTGCCCTAATTTGCGCCAAACGCTTAATTCCACCGCCGCTACAAAAGCCTTCCGCTGAGCCTGCCTTATTATATCCAATCGGACCGTCCTCTTCCAAACGGATATGTCCTATTTCACCTGCATTCCCATTCGTCCCTGAATACAGCTTTCCGTCTAGAATTAGACCTGCACCAAGCCCCGTACCAAACGTCATAAAAATCACGTTCATCGCACCCCTGCCTGCCCCAAATTTCCATTCAGCCACAGCGGAAGCATTTGCATCGTTCTCCAATTTCGCATACAATCCAAATCGAGATTGTATATAGGCAACGATTTCAAATCCATGCCATTCATTGGATAGATTTGGTGTAGAAATAATTATTCCCTTGTTGGAATCTAAAGGCCCGCCGCAACTAATGCCTGCCTTTGTTACGTTATAGTTCACCATCCAAGCCTCTACGTAGATTGCTAATGCCTCCATCGTATCCAACGGATTGCTTTTTGTGGGAGTTTCTTGTCTTTCCACAATGCTTATCTCTTGATTTTCCCATCTTCCAAGTGAAACCGCACATTTTGTTCCACCGATATCAAAGCCTATATACCACATATCTACCATTTCATTCCTTTGCGAACAAATATCCCATTGATTATTCGGGTTTTTTATCAAAATCCAAAG
>SVHQ01000140.1 GCA_015055785.1 Clostridiales bacterium
TGGGTTCCGCGGCACGTTTGACGGTGCAGGCTATACAGTTAGCGGTAACAGTAAAAAAGGCAACTGGGGTATTTTTGGGTATATCGGCAAAGGCGCGGTCATTAAAAATGTAACCTTTAACGATTACGGCTATAACGGCGAAGCAAATAGAGGCGTATTAGCGCAATCCATTTCTGCGGCAACGATAGAAAACGTGACCTTTAATTTGTATAACGGCGGTGGGAGCGGCAATAGTAATGGTATGAGCTGGATTTCCACATGGAATACGAAGAATTCCATGTTTAAAAACGTTGTTTTTAATACTGGTGACTGTAAGGTTGGAACGTTGCTTGGCGCAAACAACAACGAATGGAGCACCAAAAAGAATACCTTTATTGATTGTAAAGTGATAGGTACGGTTACTGCGCTTGCGGGAAACGGAGGTGCGTCCGTTGCAACGGTTGAAAATACCGCTGGCATTACAAAAGAATAAAAAATTAATAAAATAAATAATTTTTAAGTAGGAGATATATTATGAACAAGAAGATGATGAAAAGAATTACGAGTACATGCATTGCAACGCTTGCGCTTTGTTCGGCTGTTGGTTGCGGCAGCAATGCGGGCGGTAGCAATAGCAAAATTACGGAAATCAACGTGCTTTGCTTTGATGGTACGGCAGGGGACGAATGGATGCGTGAAGCAGGTGAAAGATTTGCCGCAGCAAATGTGGGCGTATCCTTCGAAGAAGGAAAAACGGGTGTTAAAGTAAACGTTCAGAAGAAAAGAGATATTCCGTATTCTACTCTTAATACGGATGGTAACGATATTTATTTCGATGAAAGCAAACCCAATCCGTATATTTTGTCCGCAAAGAACTGGGTGTTGAATATCAGTGATGTGGTTGCGCCTATTGCCGATAAAATCGATGAAGAAATTCTCGGCAGAATGAAAGGGGTAGATGGTGAGTATTACGCTCTTCCTTCCATTGAGTGGGACGCTGGTGTTTCCTACGACGTGGACTATTTTGAAGACAACAATCTGTATTTTGCTGATACAACCGAAGAGAACGTAAAGACTTATAAGAGCAAATTTGGTAATGGTAAATTTATTGCTAACGCAACCGCGAAAAAGTCTTGCGGTCCCAATGGAGTTTGCGGGGATTACGATGACGGGCTTCCTGCAACGTTGCAGCAATATGCAATCCTTTGCGATTATATCAAATCGAAAGGTGACAATGCGATTATTTTGTGTGGCTCGGGCAGTGTTTATTCTTTCTACTGGACGCATGCAATTTGGGCTTCTCTTGCAGGCGGTGACGCAATGAATACAATTTATTGCAATTATGGCACTAACGGAGTGAAAGTAGAGGTTGTAACGGGCTTTTCCGAAACGGAAAAAATGTTCGGGGTAGCTGATGCTCCCGCTATGCCTACGGTTCAACCCGTTACGTTGACCGATGAGAATGGGTATAAAGCTTATGATATGTCTGCTCGTTATTACAGCCTTGCATTTTTAGAGCTTGCTTATAAAGAAGGCTGGTTTAACATGAGTGAATTGAGAACTTCTTCCAGTTCCAACACGAATGCGCAAATTCAATTTATAAACGGTAGCGCAGACGGTACGAATAACGCAATGCTTTACGACGCTTCGTATTGGTATCATGAAGGTGTAGAGGCAGGCGCGTTCTCGAAATATGCAAAAGAGCATCCGGAAGACCCCGATAGAAACGTAGCGTTTATGCCTATGCCTACGCAATTGTTGGGTGAAGAAGTGGAAGAGCAAGAAACGAGCAAAGGCAACACCCTTCTTAACATTGGTTCAGCTTTCATTTTTGCAAACAAGAAAGTGGAAAAGAACGCAGGTAAGTTGAATGCAGTTAAGCAGTTCCTCACGTTCCTCTATTCAGAAGCGGAATTAAAGACGTTTACCGAAACAACTGGTTTGACGATTCCTATGGAATACGATTACGACATTGAAAAACTTGGTGGATATTATAAACAGCTTAACGAACTTAGACGTGATTCTGAAATTGTAAATTATGCATCTGACAGTATGCGTTTTAAGAAGAACTTTGATGCATTCTCCTTGTATTACGATTCTCCTTTACAGAGATATTCCGTGGGTGGTAAACTGTTTACCGATGGTTATATTCGCGCATTCAAAGACGTGAACGGAACAGCTAAGGATATCTTTACGACAACACAAAGAGAGCAAGGTACTTGGAACGCAATGCAGTTATAATACCAATAATACCATAGCAATAATTTTAAAGGAGTAAAGCATGAGCGAAGCTACGGTAAGGCAGGCGAGAAGCGGTGCATTCAACAAAAAGAATCGCAATAAATTGATATTTTATTCAATTTTTATTTCTATTCCCATCCTGCATTTTTTAATATTTTATCTTTACGTTAATTTTAATTCTATTATACTTGCCTTTCGCGGTTATGAAATAGATTTCTTGGGGGAGATAAGCTCCAAATTCGCAAAATTTGATAACTTTAAAGAAGCATGGAGCGTGTTATTTAACGATCCGAATAATCGTTTGCTGAACTCCGTTATTTATTTGGTAGTTGGGTTATTTGTTTCTACACCGCTTGCTTTAAGCTTTTCTTTCTACATATATAAGAAAAGATTTGGAAGTGTTTTTTTTAGAATCATTCTGTTTTTGCCTCAGATATTGTCCACAGTTATCATGGGCATTATTTACAAGAATTTAACGAATTTTGCTTATTTCGGGATTATGGAAAATTTATTCAATATCAAACCGAGTGCCTCGTTGTTGGATAATATAAATACCCGTATGGCAACTATAATCGTTTTTAGTGTCATTATGTCCTTTGGTGTGAACGTATTGACCTATACAAGTACGATGAGCGGGATTAACGATTCGTTGATTGAATCGGCGCAGTTAGACGGTGCAAAGCCGATACAGGAGCTTATTCATATTGTCTTACCCTTAATTTATCCTACTATTACAACGCTTATTATCGTGAGAATATCGTATACGTTTGTAGAGCAGGCGCATATTTTTACCCTGATTGGGCCTTACGAGCCTGCAACGGGCAGTACGATAGGATACTTCTTATATCTTGAGGCAAAATATGGTGATTTGATTCAAGGGAATGTACATTTGTCTTATCCTGTTTTGTCAGCGATAGGGTTGATATTAACGGCGATTATTTTGCCGATTACGTTGTTGACGCGGTACTTATTTAATAAGTTCGGTCCAAAGGTAGATTGAGGTGTAGTATGCAAAATAATCAAAAAAAACAAAAAACAAGCTGGATATATATCGTTTTATTCGGTTTATTGTTGCTTATTTCGGCGTTGATGATTTATATGTTCTTTTGGGCAATGCTGACTTCCTTGAAAAGCAACGACGATATGATTTACGGAAACCCCATAGGTTTTCCCAACTTGGACGAGAGCGACCCGAATAACAGCCGTTTACAATTTTTTCATTTTAAAAATTACGCAACCGTTTTTCGGGAAATAAAAATTGCTTGGACGGAAATTTATTATAAGGGATCTACACTTGTTACGCACCAGACAAATACACTTTTTGGTTGGATGTACAATTTTTCTGATCCCTTTGAATACGAAAGGGCGTATTTGCCTGATATGTTAGTAAATACGCTTTTGTATGCGGGGATTGGTGGGCTTATTCTTGCCGCAGTTCCTGCACTTACGGCATATCTTTGCTCGAAGTATGATTTTAAAGTAAGCAAAATCCTGTTCATGGTGTACACGGTAATTATGTGTATTCCTATCGTCGGCAATTTCCCTTCGGAATTGACGTTCTTGCGTAACGCTGGTTTGTTCGATTCATTCTTGGGGAATTTCTTGCAAAAAATGTCAGGCGGCGGTATGTACTTCTTTATTTACTATGCGTTTTTTGGTACGTTACCGAATACCTATCGCGAAGCGGCGGAAATTGACGGGGCTTCGGAATTAACGATTATGTGTCGTATTTATTTCCCGTTGGCAAGAACGATGGTTGCAACCGTATTTCTTTTACAATTCGTTGCGTTATGGAACGACTATCAAGGGGTACTGTTGTATTTGCCTACACATCCTACGTTAGCATATGGTGTATATGAGCTTACGACTTCGACGACGGAACCTGCCTTGGCAAATACGCCTGCGCAAATGACAGGCTGTATGATGTTGGCGATCCCGTTGATAATACTTTTTGTATTGTTCAAAGATAAGTTGATGGGCAATCTTTCGTTAGGTGGATTAAAAGAGTAAAAATAGGTGTAACAATGATGAAATTCAAGAAAAAAACATTAATTCCTATGATAGCGCTTGCAGGGGTGACCGTAGCAGTTGCAGGTATGACGATGGCTTTTTCTATGGAAACAAAGAAATCTTATGCGGAAGAGCCTACGCTTATAGGGGTATCTTTTGAAGAGAATTATACTTACGGAGATACGCTTATTCTTCCTGCAAACGCGTCAATATCCTATAACGGAAGTGATGTACCTGTGGAAGATGCATATTTGATTTATCCCGATGGAAGTATTTTTAGCGGGGAAATTTTCGACTTGGATATTTATGGGAAATATACAGTTGTTTACGAAACGACGATAAATGGAAAAGAGGTAAAAACAGAGAATAATTTTTTTGTTAAGAAGGATTATTATTCGCTTACCTCGTCTGCGTCGGAAATCGGCTACGGCCCTTTAAATGGTTCGTTTTCGGCTTCTGGATACAATAATGGGCTGAAACTTTCGATGGCGGAAGGGGAAACCTTTTCTTATGCGAAACCGCTCAATATTTATGATAATGAATATGTAAGCTTAATTTCCTTTAACTGTATGCAAATGGAAACGACGGTGAAATATATCACCATTCGTTTAACAGACTGCTACGACCCTTCCATTTATATGGATATCGTGTACAAACGTGACGCATACGCATATCAAACGTATATTCTTGCGGGTGCGTACGGTATGAAAAGCGTTGGGCTTGTAAGTGATTCAAGCGGACCGGTAGAAGTGGACGGGGAAAATTATCGCGTGGACCAATACGGCACG
>SVHQ01000141.1 GCA_015055785.1 Clostridiales bacterium
GTAGCAACGCCTGGGCACACGCCTGGGGCGATGTCCTTCTTCTTCGACGTCACGGACGGAAAGGAAACTTTTCGTGCGGGTTTGCACGGCGGTATGGGCATCAATACTATGTGTAAAGAATTTCTTGATGAATATAATTTGCCTTATTCTTTGCGTGAGGATTTTATAAAATCGATGCACCGTTTAAACGAAGAGAAAGTGGATATTTTTCTTGGCAACCATATGCAGCATAACAAAACGGAATTCAAGGCAAAATTGCTGAAAGAGGGCAATAAATATGCCTATGTAGATCCCAGTGAATGGCAACCCTACAATTTGTGGTGCATTGAAAATTTAAAAGCCATGATTGAACGGGAAAAGGTAAGGGAATAAGTAAGTTTTATGAAAAGAATAAATAAGTGTATCACGTTTAGTTTTGACGATGGAGTGCGGCAGGATAAACGTCTGATTGAAATTTTTAATAAATACGGCTTAAAAGGTACATTTAATCTCAATTCTTCTTTTCTTGGTTTGAAAGGAGGGAGGGAGGTCAACGGGAAGTTTTTAGACAACTCAAAGGTGTTTCCAAGTGAAGTCCAAGAGATATATGCTGGACATGAAGTGGCCGTGCATACGTTGACGCATCCCAATTTAACGGGGGAAGAGGAAGAAACGATTATTTATCAAGTAGAAGAAGACAGAAAGCAACTTTCTCGTTTAGTGGGATATGAGGTGACGGGGATGGCATATCCCTGCGGCGGTGTAAATAACGACGATAGGGTGGCTGCAATTCTCAAAAACAGTACGGGGGTGGAATATGCCCGTACGATTAACTCTAACGGAAGATTTGACCCGCCTGAAAATCCCTATCGTTGGCATCCGACGGTGTACGCTCGCGAGGGGGATAAAGTGTTTGCATTAGCGGAACAGTTTCTTGCGATGGAAACGGATACACCGCAGATATTCTATGTTTGGGGACATGCGCACGAGTTTGATATTTTAGACGATATGACGTGGGAAAGAGTGGAAAAGCTGTGTCAAATGCTCAGCGGTAAAAAGGATATATTATATGCAACGAATAAAGAGACGTTGGCATGGTTATATACAGTAAAAATTATTGCAGAGTAAGTATATTTATAACGAAGATTTTTCTGAGTTTTGCCGATAAAAAAATAGCGTTGTTATAATGAAAAAATGGTATATTTTTTCAATATAAGATGTTCACAATTGGTATTGTGTTTATAGATTCAAATATGTTACAATGATAGTGTCAAATAGAAAACAACATATGTTGAGTAGGAGACTAATATGAAAAATCAAAAGGAATATGAACAATTAAAAAGAATCGGATTGGAGAAGCCAAGAAGTTATTATATTCCTTTTTCGGAAGATAAAAAGTTTGTATATAAACATAAAATCATAGACAGAAGATCGAGCGACCGTTTTCTCTCTTTGAATGGAGAATGGCTGATAAAGGAGCATGAAAATATTGAATCGGTTTGCTTAGAAGAAAAACTAACGAAAAAAATTCCTGTTCCTTCCTGTGTACAATTGTTTGGTTACGACCAAATTCAATACATAAACACGAGATATCCTTTCCCGTTTAGGCCACCGTTTGTGCCCGAGGAAAATCCTACATATCATTATCGAACGCATTTCGAAATTCATCTTGGCGATTGGAAATATTATCTAAATTTTGAAGGGGTAGATAGTGCTTTTTACGTGTACGTAAACAAAAAATTTGTTGGGTACAGTCAGATTTCCCACTCTACAAGCGAGTTTGATATTACCCCTTATCTTCAAAATCGGAAAAACACATTAGACGTAGTTGTTCTCAAATGGTGCGCCTCGTCGTATTTAGAATGTCAAGATAAGTTCCGTTATACGGGTATTTTCCGCAGTGTATATATATTAAAACGCCCCAAGGAACATATTTCTGATTTCAAAATTGAAACGGCAATGCAGGGCAGTGACGGACAGATTATCGTTCGCAATGACAGTGCCGTAAACATGAACGTTCGTTGTGGCAGGGAAAGAAAAACGGCAACACCGAACGAAACCGTTCGCTTTACAATTAAAAACGCAAAACTCTGGACGGCAGAAAATCCGTATTTGTATAACGTAGTGTTAACGGCCAACGGTGAAAAGATATTACAAAGGGTCGGGATTAGAACTTCCGAAATCATAGACGGAATTTACAAAATCAATGGAAAACATACCAAATTGAAAGGTGTCAATTATCATGAAAGCAATCCCAAAACGGGTGCAACCGTGACATTAAAGGACACCATCCGTGATTTGAAATTGATGAAGTGGGCAAACGTAAATGCAATTCGAACTTCTCATTATCCCGATATGCCGGAATTTTACGATTTGTGTGATGCGTACGGCTTTTACGTTATGGATGAGGCGGACGTAGAAACGCATGGGGTAACAGCGCATCAGTGCGGTTATAAATTTGAAACTTGGCAAGCGTTTGCAAACAACGGAATTTTTGACAGCGGCGTAACGGAAAGAGAAATTACTCTCTACGAGCGTGATAAAAATCGAACTTGTGTCGTGATGTGGTCCCTTGGCAATGAAAGCAATTATGGGAAGATGTTTTATGAAGGTGCAGATTATTTGAAAGAGCACGATAGTCGTCCCGTACATTACGAAAATATTTGTGCGATGGTGGATAAGACGGATTATTACACTAAGCGGATTGATATTGCCAGCCGTATGTATGCTCCGCTTGGGTTCTTTAACGAATATCTTGCCGACGAAAAAGAAACCAGACCATATTTGCTGTGTGAATATTCTCACGCAATGGGAAATAGTTGCGGGGATTTGCAGGATTATTGGGATATTATTTATTCGAACGATCGTTTTATGGGCGGTTTCGTTTGGGAATGGTGCGACCATGCTGTACAAACCGAAAAGGGATTTTTATACGGTGGTGATTTTGGCGAAACCGAACACGATGGTAATTTTTGCGTGGACGGTTTGGTTTCTCCTGATAGAAAAATTAAGAGTAACCTGCGTGAACTAAAAGCTGTTTACGGTGGTAAAGCGCGTGAAGAGTTTACAAAAGAGTGTAAACCATTGTCACAAGTGAAAAGGGATGCTTCAATTTCTTACGAGTTGGACGAAACTGGACGCTTGATTTCGTTGGGCGATGTTCGATTCAAGAAGAGCATGGGTATCAACATCGAGCGTGCATATATTGACAACGATAGATTTTTGGGCGAATGGCGCAGCTATGAAGGTTCTAAACAGGTCGCCTATCGAACGGACACAGAAGGCAATCGAGTACGGGTTGTTGGTGCCATGGTGAAAAACTGTCTTGCGCCCATTTTAGAATATGAAATAGAATATAATTTCTTTAACGACGGGGTGGACATTACCTTTGCGTATAAGGTGGCAGATTTTGTTTCGTATTTACCCAGAATTGGATTTGAGTTTGCTTTGCCAAAATTACAGCAAACATTTGAATACGAGGGATTCGGCCCGTATGAAAGCTATGTAGATAAGCATCGTGCAAGCAGTTATGGTAACTATCGCAGTGCGGCAAAGGAAGAATATTTCCATTGGGTGAAGCCGCAAGAAACGGGTAGCCATTACGCGACGACACGTGTGTTGCTTGCAAATGGATTGCTGGTTACGGCGGATAAGGCGTTTTCGTTTAGCGTATTGCCTTATTCGACGCAACAAATCAAATCGGCTGCACATGATTTCGAACTTCCCGTTAGCGATGGTGTATATGTAAATCTTGATGCCGCGATGAGCGGCGTGGGTACGGCGTCTTGCGGACCTGAGTTAAAGGAAGAATATCGCGCATCGAAAACAGGTCGAATCACTTTCCGTTTGCAGTTGTATGGCGATGAAAAATAATTTAGATAGGGAACATTGATGGGGCAAGAATTAAAACAAGAAGCGTTATATTTATGCGACATCGAAAACAAGTTGAACGGTCGGAAATACAAGCTTTTGCAGATGAGCCATATTTTTCGTGCTAGGCGGGAAAAGCTGTCTAGCGATGATATGTGTCAGCACGAGCATACCTTTTGTGAATTGTTTTTTGTAACAAACGGTACGGGGAAAATGCTGGTAAGCGGAGAGGAGATCCCCATTTCCGTAGGAGATTTGGTGGTTATCAATGCAAGCATGCCGCATATTGAGGTGGGGGAATACGAGTTTTCATACTATTGTTTGGGGATTACGTCTTTACATTTTCCCTCCACGACAAAAAACTGTAAAATACATTTAGGCGAGAAGTGGGGAGAGATACTCAGTTGGCTTGATAAAATATATGAAGCACTTTCGACCGATTGTGAATTTTGCAATGAAATTGTATCTTCTTATTTGCAGTTGTTGATTGTATATTTATCTTCTTCTAATTTTTGGCAAGACGGGTTGGTTGCGTTTTCCACAAATAAAGTGCAGTTAGAGCCAGTTTCCAAAACAAAAACGTCACCTGTGGAAATAGCAAGGACGTATATCGACGCCAATGTGCGCGAAGATATTACGCTGGAACAGCTGTCGGAGATTGCATTCGTATCCAAACAGCATTTGATGCGACAGTTTAAAAAATATATGGGGTACAGCCCGATTCAATATCAAAAACGAAAAAGAATTACGTTATCATTTTACAATTTAATGCATCGACGGGATTCGATTGCGAAAATTGCAAGCTTTGTTGGGTTTAAGTCGGCATATGCCTACATAAAATTTTTCAAAGATGTGACAGGTTTAACGCCAAAAGATTTTCGAGAAAAATACACCAATAATTTAAAGGCGGCAGAGAAAGCGTTAAATCGAGTTTCAGAAATTAAAACCACAAAAGGTAATAACAGGAGGTAGTTATATGGATGTATTGATGACGAAGAAGAAAAGAAGTATGGGTCAAGCTAAGAAGTTGAAAGACACAATCTTCGTTTATCTTCTCATTGCGTTACCGCTTATCGAATTT
>SVHQ01000142.1 GCA_015055785.1 Clostridiales bacterium
AGACGTAGCGGTTGTGGTTGACCCTAAAGATTATGAAAAGGTGTTGTCTGAATTGGAGACAGGGGAAATCACCCTCGACACGAAGAAATATTTGCAGTATAAAGTGTTTGCACACACGGCTGTATATGATAGCATGATTTCCAATTATTTAGCGCAGCAATTGGATATTCGTTTCCCTGAAAGCATCACGTTCGCTTACGAAAAAGCGCAAGATATGCGCTATGGTGAAAATCCTCATCAGGGAGCATCGTATTATAGTGAAGAATTTATTCGTGCAGGTTCTTTATCCAAGGCAAAACAGCTTTGGGGAAAGGAGCTTTCCTATAATAATATTAATGACGCAAACGGCGCGTTGGAGCTTGTAAAAGAATTTGACGAACCCTGCGTTGTCGCTTGTAAACACTCCAATCCCTGCGGCGTAGGTATCGGCAAAACGATTCACGAAGCCTATATCAAAGCTTATGAATCTGACCCCGTATCGGTGTTTGGCGGTATTTTGGCAATTAACGGTGTTGTAGATGCGGCAACGGCAACGGAAATCAATAAGATTTTCATTGAAATTGTCATCGCGGAGGGCTTTACGGCAGAAGCTTTAGAAATTCTTGAAGCGAAGAAAAATATCCGACTTCTTGAATTGCCTGATATTAAGGCAAAACGTGAAAAGAATGCCTATGATATGAAACGCGTGTATGGTGGTTTACTCGTGCAGGATTACGACGAAACGTTGTTTGCACCTGAAAACTTGAAAGTGGTAACAAAACGTGCGCCTACAGATGCAGAAATGAAAGCCTTGATGTTCAATTGGAAAGTAGTAAAACATACGAAATCGAATGCAATTGTCGTGGGTAAAGAGGACAGAACAACGGGTATCGGTATGGGGCAAACCAACCGTATTTGGGCCGCACAACAAGCAATTGCACACGCAGGCGATGAAGTAAAAGGTTCTGTTATGGCGTCCGATGCGTTCTTCCCGTTCCCTGATTGTGTAGAGGAATGCGTAAAAGCAGGTATTACGGCAATCGTTCAGCCGGGCGGCAGTATTAAAGACCAGCTTTCCATTGATGCTTGTGATGCGGCTGGAATTGCCATGATTTTCGTTGGCGATAGACATTTCAAACATTAATTTACAAGCCTAAATAAAAAAGAAAAAAAGCACTTTCCAAAAAGAAAAAACGGAGAGTGCTTTTTTTGGCGATTTTATATATTCAACGCGTACATGGTATGCTCTAATTAAAGAATGTCGACAAAAAAACACGTTCAAAAACGGACGTGTTTTTATACTTTAATAAAGAGCTTATGCGTTGTTTCTGCTTGCTTTGTATTCTGTGATAGCCTTAGATAATTGGTCGGGGCAAGAAGTGTTATTTCTGCAGCGAACGCCTACTAAAAGTGCTTCAATTTCATCGATATCCTTTCCTTCAACAAGGCGAGAAATACCCTGCAAATTACCGCCGCAGCCGCCGATAAAACGAACGTTATGCATTTTATTATTTTCGTCAACGTCGAAGAGAATTTGTCTGGAACAAGTACCTTTTGTGGAATAAGTAAACATGATTTTATACCTCCTAAAATAAATAATGTGGATGATTAATCCACTAATGTTTCGTAGATAGCGGAATACAGTTCGGAAGCCTTGCTTTCCCAATTTTTATAAATATTCTGCGCTGTTTTTTTATCGGGAATAACGAATTTTAATTCCAGCATAGGCTGAACGGGCGCAAGGATTTTTAAAAATACCGTATAAGTGCCGTCTACGTTTTGATAGTAATCCGATTTACATTCTTGGCGATTACGCAATTTTCCGCTATTTTTCTTAATAAAGGCGGAAATTTCTTCTCGGATACTTTTGGGAATTGTAATATAAAAATTATTCAAACTCTCTCTGCCGTCACTGGTGATGGTATAGAGAGGTTCTTCTTCCGTGGAAGAGATTTTACAAATAAAACCGTCGTCCAAAAGCTTTGGCAGCAATTCCATGCAGTCCATATAATTCAACCAATTGTTACCTGCTGTACACATTTCGACGATCGTGCGCTCGGAAAGGGCGCTCTCCATCTTATCGAAGACGAACAGCACAATCAGTTTATTAACGGATGTTTCTCCTTGGATTTGCATTAGTAAAAGCTCCTTGTAAAGCGTTGGTTATATGGATGCGCCCATAGGGGCGTGAAAAAGGATAAAAAGCCGCAAGGGGCAAAGCTGCGTGCGCAGACTTGCAAGTCAATGCGACTTTTTACAAATAAACGATTTAAAAAATCTGAAAAAGAAAGGGGATTAAACCTTAAACTTTTCCAGTTTTTCCATCAATTCGTCGCAATCATCCGAATACACTTCAACAGTGAGTGGTTGCGACAGGTCGAGAGAGAAAATACCGAGGATAGATTTGGCATCTACCACGTATTTACCGCTTTTCAAAAGAATTTCATAGGCATAATTTTGCGTAATGTTTACAAATTCTTTCACTCTCTGTGCCATTTCAAGGGAAATTTTAATAGATTTCATAAATACTACCTCCTCTGAATCTATTGCGATTATATTATACATAAAAAATTTACCAAAATCAAGATATTTTGCAAAAAAATATTTATTATTTTTTCTTTTTGTGCTATAATGATAACAAATGAACGAAAACTTATCGTTTTTGTCTTATGATGGATTTTTATAAAAAGAAAATTTTGTCAAAGGAGTCTGTTATGGATTACATAGAAAAAACCGTGAAAAAAAATTATATTTACGAAGGAAAAATTCTCACTCTTCGAAACGACGATGCAGAGCTTCCCGACGGCAGACCCTGCAAGAGAGAGATTATTGAACACAGCGGCGGTGCTTGCGTGTTATACGTAGAAAATGACAAAGTCTTGCTTGTGAAGCAATACCGCTATGCTTACGGGGAAAGCATTTATGAAATTCCCGCGGGAAAATTGGAAAAGGGAGAGGAACCCATTTTAGCGGCGGCGCGTGAATTGGAGGAGGAAGCAGGTATAAAAGCGGAGAAATTACAGCTTTTATACGTGATGTATCCAACGCCTGGTTATACGAATGAAAAAATTTATATCTACCAAGCAATTGGTGGGGAAAAGGTGAAGGCGCACCTTGACGATGGGGAGTTTTTAGACGTGGAATATATCCCTACGGAAGAAGTGAAGCGCATGATGCAAGAGGGAGAGATTAAAGACGGCAAGACGTTGATTGCATTACAAGCTTATTTATTGGCGCAAAAATAAAGAAAAACGGAGTCGGATAAACCGGCTCCGTTTTTATAAAGCAAAAAAGCAGGATAAGGAGAAGAGTTAATGACAAGTATTGCAGCAGCAATTACAAGGCGGAGTTAAAATCGCCGAAAGAGTGCCGTTTTTGTAAAGGCAGAAAAGAAGCGCGACGATAATAGGCAAGCCACAACCGCTAAAGATGTTCGAGCAGAAAATGCCGTCTTTCGAACCGAGTACAAGCAAAGCGATAAGTATCCAAAGGGTGATATTCCCTTGAGAGCAACAATTCATAAAATACCTCCTGTGTTTCGCCGCAGGGATATGTATAATTTGCTAAATGAGCCTGCGGTTTTATCTTTCTAATATATAATATTCCAATTGAAGTGCTTTGGTGCGTAAATAGATTGTGAAAACTGAGAAAAATTAAAAGCTTTCCTGCTTTTTCTACTTTTATTTTGTTGCGTTAATTAAAAAAATGCGTTATAATAAAGTATATCCATGGCAAGTACGCACGCGCGGCTTGACCGAATAAATGGATAAATACTTATTTTTGCTACGGGTATCTTGAAAAAAGAACTCGATAGGAGGTTATTATGGTAAAGAAGAAATTCTTTTCCGCGAAAAACGTGGCGATGCTGGGCGTCTTGTTGGCACTCGTCATCGTGATGCAGGCTTTTGGTGGGGCGATTCCAATTGGGATTGTATCATTAAACTTTACGTTAATCCCCATTGTACTGGGCGCGATTTTGCTCGGGGCTTGGGCAGGTGCATTTTTAGGCTTTGCCTGTGGTTTAGTAGTGCTCTATCAAGTGATTGTAGCGCCGGCAGGCAGTGGATTTTACTATATTATATGGTCGAACGATCCGTTGATTACCATTCTCACGTGCTTAGTGAAAACAACGTTAGCAGGTTGGGTTGCAGGTTATCTTTTTCAATGGCTTGAAAAGAAGAATGGGCGTGTAGCCATCTTCATAGCGTCAGGAATTGTTCCCATAATTAATACAGCTGTGTTTATCTTGTGTTGTTTTCTTATGAAAAATAGCATTGTGGCGACGCAAGAATGGTTTGTGGCGAACGTGGACGCTAAATTTTTAGGCATGAATCCTTTTGTGTTCGTGCTCGTCGGTTTGGTTACCTTTAATTTCTTCGCGGAATTTGCCGTGAATCTGTTGGTGGCGCCGGGGCTTCATACGGTGTACAAAGTGGCAGAAAAGAGAATGGGTAAGAAAAGGAAATAAAAAATGATTATTTGTATAGATATCGGTAATACGAATATTAAATATGCAATTTACGATAAGGACGAATTAAAAGTGTCTTTCCGTGTGGCGACGGATTTCAAGAAAACGTCGGACGAATACGGGGCGCAGTTGACAGGTATGTTAACGGCGCAGGGACTTTCTGCCACAGCGATAGAGGGGGGCATCGTTTCATCTGTTGTTCCTTCGCTTGATTACACCGTTGAAAAAATGTGCAATCTGTATTTGAATATTCAGCCTTTGCATATTGCGCCCGGGTTAAAATCGGGCTTGAATATCCGTTGTGATGATGCGCGTGAGGTGGGGGCAGACAGAATTGTAAACTGCGTTTCTGCAATTGTGGAATACGGCGGTAACGGCACGCCTATGATTGTGGTGGATTTCGGCACGGCAACCACGTTTAATATCATCAGCGAGAATAATGAATTTATCGGCGGGGTAATTGCCCCT
>SVHQ01000143.1 GCA_015055785.1 Clostridiales bacterium
CAATCGAAAGCGCGGTATCGACGGCGTATTTTACCCCGCGACAGAATCCACCGCTTTTTGCTATTATAAATTCCATTATTTCGCCTTCTTTTTACCAGCTTTTTTGTTTGCTAAAAATTCCGCGTGTTCTTTGCGCATATTGAGCATGTGCTCACGTAAGCGGTCATCCACCGACGCAATCTCCTCTTCCGTCATTTTTTTGCCGTAATATTCGCTGAATTCTATCGGTTCACCGATTAAAATATGCGCCACCCTAAACCAACGCGGTTTTTTGTAAATTACCATAGGAATAATGGGGGTTTTTGTCTTTATGGACATAACCGCCGCGCCATGATGAAAAGGCAACATTGCTTCATTTGTTTTGTTTCTTGTTCCCTCAGGAAAAATGCAAATTTTTTCACCGTTTTTCAGGCATTTCATCGAATCGAGCATCGTGCGAACGTCACTACCGTCACGATTTGCGCAAATCGCCTTAACCTTTCGTGCTACACTGCCCAAAATCGGTGTTTCAAAATTCTCCTTTTTTGCTATAAAATGGATAATTTCCCAAGTTGTAGCGCCAGGATAAACAAGGTCAAAAATCGAATAGTGATTGCAAACGTATACGTAAGCGCCGTCTTTTACCTTTTTGTTTCCATAATAGCGGAACGGTCTTAAAATATGCGCCAAAGGCAACAGCATAACACGTAAAAAATTTAAAAATTTACTGATGTGACGGCCTTTTTTATTCGCCTTTGTCGTGATAGGCTTGTCTTTTTTCTTCTTTTTTGCAGCAGTTTTGTCCTCGTTGCGCTTTGTCTTCGCTTCCTGAGGCGTTGCCTGCATTTCGTTGTCTTTCTTTTCTTCCATAACGTCCTCTATCCGTTAGATTTTTGATTGAATATGCTTTTTAATTGTCGAAATTACCTCGTCAATATCCATTGTCGACGTATCGACCACAACTGCGTCGTCGGCGCATTTTAAGGGCGAAAATTCTCGTTCGCTGTCCTGCTTGTCACGCGCCTTTATTTCTTCGTGTAATTTATCGAAATCAACCGTTTCGCCACGCGCTTGCAATTCTTTAAATCGGCGCATTGCGCGTACCTTACTGTCTGCTGTTATAAAGAACTTATATTTTGCGTTCGGCAACACAGTTGAGCCGATATCCCGCCCGTCCAAAACGCAGGACATATTCCCCGCGATTTCGCGTTGCATTTCCACCATTTTGATGCGCACGGCAGGGTGCGCGGAAACGTTGGATGCCGCCATAGACACGGCGTTTTCACGAATTGCGAGCGAAACGTCTTCGCCGTCCAATATCGTATGTTGTTTACCGTCTTTATATTCCACCTTAACGTCAAGCAACGGCAACATTTCCGTCACCTTTTCACAGTCCTTCGTATCGATACCCAAACGCAACGCCTTTAAGCCGCAAGCACGGTACATAGCGCCTGTATCAAGGTACAAAATATTATAATCTTTCGCTAGAATTTTCGCTACCGTACTCTTACCGCTGCCGGCAGGGCCGTCCAACGCAATATTTAAGATTTCGGATATATCTTTACGCAAATTTTTCGCCCCCTTTTGGTATACGTGTTTCGCCTTTCTATCGTCGGAAAGCTCCGTCAAAAGCATCAAACGAATACACAGCTTTAATCCACCGTTGATTTCGGGCTCAATCGCCGCGAACAACGGCGCAAAATCATATCCGCATTCCCTTGCGGCTTTTGCGGGATGATAAGAATGAATATCCGTCGTCAAAGAAAAGACAAACCCCTTTACCTCGTCCTTTTGTAAGTCGTTTAATGCAAAAACCTCATCCAGAAGTTCTTTGACGGCAAAGGAAATTTCCTCTTTGTTATCTTGCGCAACCGTAGTGGCGCCACGTATAATCGTCATATTTTCTCCGTTTTATATCCAAATATGGATATATTTTATCATTTTTTCTATCATTATACGAAAATTTTTGCCGTTCGTCAAGTCTTTACACAAAAAATTGTCTTAAACGGCGTGATTGTATGCCTTTATTCAATATTTTTCCCTGCCGCGTAGCCGGTTGCAAAGGCGATCTGCATATTAAAACCGCCTGTAAATGCGTCCACGTCCAAAACTTCGCCGCAAAAACGTAAGCCTTTTACCCTTTTACTCTCCATCGTTTTGGGGTTGATTTCAGAAAGTTCCACGCCCCCCGACGTGATAATCGCCTCCTCAAAACCACGCAAACTGCGGAGTTTTAAGGGGAAAGCCTTCAAAGTTTTGACAAGCCGAGCGCGCTCCTCTTTCGTTATTGCGTTGACTGCTTTGTTTGCGGAAACAGACGCAACGGATAATACTACGGGAATAAGCTTTTGCGGTAACAATTCGACGAAAGCATTGGAAATTTGCTTGTTTTTATACTTTTCAAAATCACGCAAAAGGCGTTTATCCAACGTTTGCTCATCCAAAGCGGGCTTTAAATCCACCGTTGCCGTCAATTTTTCGAGGGGTAAACGGTTGATCATAGACGATGCAGATAAAATAATTGGACCAGATACGCCAAAATGCGTAAATAACATCTCGCCAAATTCTTCGTACACCGTTTTATTGCCGTTTTTAACTGTGAAAGTTACGTTTTTTAACGCTAAGCCTTGCAAGGAAGTATGCGCGGAGCCGTGTAAATTTAAGCCACAAAGCCCTGTTTTAAGGTCTGTAACCGTATGACCGCATTCCTGCGCGAAAAGATAGCCGTCCCCCGTCGAACCGGTAGAAGGATAACTGATACCGCCCGTTGCAACAATCACTTCGTCGCAGTCATATTCGTTCTTTTCTGTTTTTACTTTTACTACGCGTGGCATAATACCTATGTCTGGCGTAGTATGTTCAGCTATGTCAGACATGGGTATTATGTCTGACATAGAAGTGATAATTTTTTCTACTTTTTCATTTAAATGAATAGAAACCCCTGCCGATTTACAAGCTTTTTCTAAGGTTTTGGTAACGTCGCTGGCATGGTCGGACGTAGGAAAAGCACGGTTTCCACGCTCAATTTTGATTGATAAACCATAGTTTTCCAACAAATTAATCGTTTTTTGTGGAGAAAAAGCATAAATAGCTCCCGTCAAAAACTTTTTACCACGCACTACGTTTTGCAAAAAATCTTCCGCGGGAACATCATTGGTAAAGTTACAACGCCCCTTCCCTGTAATGTATATTTTCTTGCCGAGTTTTTCATTTTTCTCGAACAAGGTGACAAAATGTCCTTTTTCGGCGGCTGCATACGCCGCCATAAGCCCTGCGGCGCCTCCACCGATAACACATACCTTTTTCATTATCTTTGTTATTAAAAGCCCATTTTTTAGGCTCAACCATTCCCCTGCATTATTTTATAAATATTTTTGTTTCACAATTATTGTTTCACAATTGACCATATTTTCATATGTTAAAGCAAGACTTTTATCACGGATAAAATATTTTTGATTTAAAATTACGCAACCGAAATAAATCGGTTGCGTAACCACGTTTCACAAATATTGTTTCACAATCGCTTTTTATCAAACGGGATAGACATTGGTTTTTGCGAGATCTCTATCTACACCGTTTTTCTGAGCTTCACGCCATTTAAAGAAATTCTCGGCAACTTGTTCAAAGACTGCATACGAGAGTACGTCCTCTTCCTTTTCATAATAGCCAAGCTCGATAACTTTCTTTTTGATATCTTCATATTCAGGTTGTAACAAGTCAGCAGGTCTGCACGTAATACGTTCAGCGCCGTTTAAGACTTTCGCCGCTACTTCCTCATTTAAGGGCATCGGCAACGTACCGTATTTGCCCGCAAACAAATCTTTGGTTTCTTTGGTAACCATTTTATAGCGCTGATTCATAACAACGTTCATAACCGCCTGCGTACCGACGATCTGCGACGACGGCGTAACCAGAGGCGGATAACCGCAATCCTTTCTGACGTTAGGAACTTCAGCAAGACATTCCATCAATTTATCCGCTTTACCCGCCTTTTCAAGCTGATTGATAAGGTTGGAAAGCATACCGCCGGGAACCTGATACAAGAGCGTATTAACGTCGATTCCTTTCGATTTTTCGTTGAGGATTTTCTCATCCTTAAGACGTTTTTCTACTGTTTTGAAGTGTTTTACAATCGGCAATAATTTGTTGATATCAATACCCGTATCGTACGGCGTACCTTTAAGGGTTGCAACCAAGGGTTCGGTTGCGGGCTGCGACGTACCGTTACCGAGAGGCGACAACGCCGTATCTACAATATCTACACCCGCCAAAATTGCCATAAGATACATCATATCGCCTGTACCCGTCGTATTATGGGTATGCAAATGCAATTTTGTGGTAGGTTTTAAGGCTTTCTTTAATGCGCTAACCAAGGTATACGCACGGAAAGGCAACAGCAAGTTTGCCATATCTTTCAAACAGATATTATCAGCACCGCGTTCTTCAAGCTGCTTTGCAAGTTTTACAAAATAGTCGTCCGTGAAAACTTCTTGACCGTCAACAACCGCGCTGGTATAACAAATCGTCGCTTCGCACACGCCACCGTATTTTTTGATGGCTTTCATGGAAACTTCCAAGTTACGAGGATCGTTCAATGCATCGAATACACGAATAACGCCTACACCGTTTTCAATGGACTTTGCCACGAACTGTTCTACAACATCATCAGCATAATGACGATAACCGAGAATATTCTGACCACGGAACAGCATCTGCAGCTTTGTGTTTTTTACATTTGCGCGAATAGTACGAAGTCTTTCCCACGGGTCTTCGTTAAGAAAACGCATGCATGAGTCAAATGTTGCACCGCCCCAAGCTTCAAGAGAGTGATATCCCACCTTATCCATTTCAGCAAGAATCGGAATCATCTGTTCCGTCGTCATGCGAGTAGCGATAAGTGACTGGTGAGAGTCGCGAAGAACGGTTTCT
>SVHQ01000144.1 GCA_015055785.1 Clostridiales bacterium
GCTTATTTTTGCCTTTTTCCTTACCATCATGCGCAATAAAAAATATTCGGGATTGACAAGAACGCTGCTGTTCATTCCAGGAATTATTCCAGGGATTGCAACGACCTTGATTTGGAAAACGGGTATTTACGGCGAATACGGCGTTATCAATACCTTGATACAGCTGTTTGGAGGCGAATCGACCATTGTCACGCAACAATCGTCTACGGCACTGTGGGCATTGATTATGATGGGATTCCCGTTTGTAGGCAGTTATCTTGTCTTTTACGGGGCGATGATGAATATTCCATCGAGCTATTATGAGGCGGCAGAGCTTGACGGGATCACGGTTGTTAAAAGGCTTGTTTATATTGATATTCCGTTGATTATGTCGCAGATAAAATACGTTTTGATCCTTACGTTTATCGGTTCGGTACAAAACTTTGGTAGGACGGACTTGATTACCAACGGTTTGTGGGGGGATAAGACGCCGATATTCCTAATGTACAAGTTGATGCAAGAACACGGTAAGTATGGCGAAGCGTCAGCCTACGCAACCATTCTGTTCCTGTTCTTACTTGCGGCAACGATTATTAACCTGCGAATGCAAACACAAGATAAGGGGGAATACTGATGAAGAGATACAAATATTTAAGAAGTCAGGATAAACTCTCTATACAGATTTTCATTATCGTGTGGATTACCGTTAGTGTTTTGTTGACGCTTTATCCTGTGTTTATTACGATTGTCAACTCGTTAAAGAGCGATTATTCCATCCGCGCTAGTATCTTTACTATGCCTGACCTTTTTGGGGGCGGATTCGGCGCGACGGTTGGGGAGAATTATAAAATCGCTTGGAACGGTACGGAAACGATTACGGGCATGAAAGTGTACTTTTTGCGTAGCGTGTTGCTTGCATTTATCGGTGCATTCTTTACCTGTGTTATCGGGACAATTCTCGGGTACATTTTTACGTATAAAGAATTTCATTTCAAAGAAGTTTTGTTCATGATATATCTTGCCGTGATGATGTTGCCTTCGATTATGGGTATGCCGACTTTGATTCCCTTTGTTTCAAGAACATTGGGCTTGAAAGATTCGTACGTGGGCTACCTTTTACCGATTCTTTCAGGCGGTCAGGTAACTTCGCTGTTCTTGTTTAGGACCTTCTTTGGTGCGCAGCCGAAATCGGTTTATGAAAGTGCGAAAATCGAAGGTGCAAACGATGTGCAAATTTATGCACAGTTAACTGTTCCTTTGGCACTTCCGATTATTTTATATTGTTTTGTTGGAAGTGTTTCCTCGCAATACAACGATTATTTGTGGCCGACGCTTATATTTGAAAGAAATATAACGTTGATGCCTATGATGAAACGATTAGAAGAGTTTTATACAAAGAGTCGAATGAATGGCGCGATTTACGCTATGTATATGATTTCAGGGATACCGCTCATCATAACGTCGGCAATTAGTATGAAATTCTTTGCGAGCGGTGATTTTGCCGCAGGGATGAAATTGTAATGAAAAAAACCAAAAAGACGACAACTGATTTTAAATGGAATCAAATCATAGGCGTTGCCGCCTTTGAAAATGTGATCGAATTGGAAGATTTACCGCAAAGCGGAATAAATGCGGTAAACTTCCTTATGGTCGTAAAAGGGGATATCGCCTGTCTCGTCCGTAAAAAGGTTAGCAGATATACGGAAAGGGATATGTTTGTTATTCATCCGTTTGAAAACTGGAGCATCGAGATATCCCAACCTGTTAGTGGTTATATGGTTTCCATCGATCAGGATAATTTATTTGAAATTATTGGCGCAAATAAAAAGTTCAACGAGAGCATAAAGCTGTCCGAAGATGGGATGGAAAGGTTGCTTGCCTTGCTTAAGGGGTGTGAAGAGACCTACAAGGAATATAATCATTATCAGCAAAGAGGCTTTATCAATAATTTTATTGGCATTTTATCCGAGGAAAATTTGTTCAAGGACGAAAACGAGTCTTCCGATACATTCTTTTATAAAGTCAAAAATTATATTGAAGAACATTATAACGAGGACTTGAGTTTATCCGTTCTCGCTCAAAAATTTGGTTATAATGCAAAGTATTTTTCATCTTCCTTTCATAGGCATTTTGGAGTGAAACTTCGTACGTATATTAATCATATACGGGTAAAAAAGTCTTTGGAAATTGAAAAGAAAATAGGTGGATGCTATACAATGGGCGAAGTTATCTTTTGCTCGGGGTTTAATAGCAAAGAAACGTACTATCGCGCCTTGAGAAAGTATAAGCAAGATTTTGGTAACATGCAGGAGCCGTTTGACGGTGAGAATGCTCCCCGTGTAAAGAAGCAGGTTGTAATTGTTGGATATGGTAACAGGGGACAGGTGTA
Source organism: Clostridiales bacterium (assembly GCA_015055785.1). The sequence continues at coordinate 2,369 of SVHQ01000144.1, forward strand.
CGGCGACTATGCTCTGGAAATGCCGGATGAAATGGAAGTGGTCGGTATCGTCGAACCAAATGCGTACAAGAGAGGAATCGCAAAGGAACGCTATGGATTGAGTGATGCGCAACTGTTTGGCTCGTTAGAAGCGTTTTTGCGAGTGCGTCCCCAATGTGACCTTATTATCAATGCAACGATGGATCAATTGCATTATCGTACGTCGATGGACATTTTGAAAAGCGGCTATGATATGATGTTAGAAAAACCGATTGTCAACAACATTGAAGAGTTGTTGGAAATAGAGCGCGCCGCAAAACAAAACAACTGCAAAGTGTTTGTTTGTCACGTGCTGCGTTATACGCCTTATTATCGAGCAATCAAAAACGTGATTAATAACGGCGAAATCGGTGAGATTATGACTATTGAGATGAACGAGCATATTTGCACGCCGCACTATCTTACTTCGTTTGATCGTGGGAAGTGGAATAGTGAGGATGTTTGCGGTTCAGGGTTATTATTAGCAAAGAGCTGTCACGATTTGGACCTTATGTGTTGGCTGAATAACGATTCTGTGCCATATAAGGTCGTTTCTCTTGGAAACCGTTCGCAATTCATCAAGGAAAAGATGCCTAAGGGTGCAACGGAGTTTTGTTTCGACTGTCCGTACGAACGAGAATGTCAATATTCTGCGCTCCGACAGTATATGGACTTGAAAGCTATGCCTTTCTTGGTTTGGGATTCTTTCAATAAGCCGTATGAGGAAATTACGGACGAGGAAAAAATTGAGTTTTTGAAGAAGGACAATTATGGTAGGTGTGCGTATATTGCAGGCGGCGATCTTTTGGATAGACAGAGTGTGGCCGTAACCTTTGAAAACGGGTCTTGCTGTACGTTTATGCTGGTTGGCGGTTCATTAAAAGCAGAGCGAGACATTCATATTGTCGGTACGCTTGGCGAAATCGAAGGTAAATTATCGGAAGAAAAATTCTTCCTAAGAAAATATGACAAGGATGCCTTTGATGGCGTGGTACAAGTTGTTGATTTAAAAGATGGGGCGTTTTCCCCAGCTCATATGGATGGGCATAACGGCGGCGATTTTGCTATTATGCATGACGTTATCGGGTATTTGAACGGGGTGGAATCGCCTTCAATTACAAAATTAGACGATTCCATTTACGGACATTTATGTGTCTTTGCGGCGGAAAAAGCCCGTAAAGAGGATACGACCGTAAAAATAGATGACATTAAAGATGGAAAATAATAGGAGGAATTTTATGAGAAAGTGCAAAGCTTTACTTGTTTTATGTTGCGTGCTTTTGGCAGGAACGGTATGTGTTGGTTGTGGTAAATCAGGGGACACACAAAACAGTTCCAATAGCGAAAGCGTTATTCCCAATAATGTAATTTTGGTAAATTTTGATCCTTGTATGGAAGATTATGAGGGCTTAAAGACAAATACACCTTTAACGCAAAAGGTGGAAAAAGGTGATTCGATTAAAGAACCGACAATTCGAGCTTTGGAAAATCCCAACAACTATACCTGTGAAGGTTGGTATACTTCTAAGGATTATACGACGAAGTGGAATTTTCAAACGGATACGGTGCAAGAAAACATGACGCTTTATGCAAAATGGGTACAGTCTTGCTCGGTGAATTATTATTTAACAGATGGGGAAACGAGTGAGTTGAAACGTACGGTTTCCGTGGCGAAAAACGGCTTGGTTCAAAAGATCGACGCTCTTGCCCAAGGATATGAGTTGCTTGGATATTATAAAGACGAAGCGCTTACGGAAGAATTTGATTTTTCTGCGCCGATATTAGAAGAAACGAACGTTTATATCAAGCGTAGCCCGTATATTTATTTAGACGCAAAGTTCATTGCGAAGAACTTTACCGGTGTTGCTGCCGGTGCAGGCGAAAACGGTGCAACCTTCGGCGGTATTGAATACGTGGAAGAGGAAGACTACGTAGAGGTGAATTTTGGATATTGTCCCAATATCCTTGACTCGCATATTATTATGCAGAATATTCCTTTGGTGATTAATCAGTCGCAAAAGCTTGAAGTGACGATGAAACTGCCGGAAGGCAGTGCTCCTTGGGGTGCAGTGGCATTTTACGTGACGTCCTTGTACGAGGATAAAGCTATGGCTGTATTCCCTGGGGCAAACGAAGAAATGAGCGCGAGTTTCAACCTGAAACAGATAGATGAGGAAGGTTGGGTGACCGTGACCATCAATTTAGGGGAAAAACTGTATGGCGGCGCATCGATTTGGGCGAACAGTACATATCTTGGGCTGTTAAGAGTACAGTTCCAATATGCTCAGTCTTCCGTGGATAGCAATGATACGCACAGCGTATATATCAAATCCATCAAGGGCGTAGCGGATGATACCTACGTTGGGACGGAAGATACGTTTGAGAACGGTACTTTGGAAGACGATTCCGAGGAAAAGACCTTACGCGGCAGCAGTAATGAGATTGCGGAGCAGATGGAGGCAGAACTTCAGGCAAGGGTTGCGGATGCAGGTCTTGAGATTATCGATGTGCGTATTACCC
>SVHQ01000145.1 GCA_015055785.1 Clostridiales bacterium
TGTACCATTTGAGAAACTTGGAACTCGTCCGTTGCTCCCGTAACGCTCATTGCACGTTGAACCATTACTTCCGGCGTAGGCAAGTCCACGTCGCAAACCATACTCATTCTGTCGATGATAGACTGATTAAGTCCACGACAGCCTTCATAGCTTACGTTCGTCGTGACGACGACTACCGTGTCGGGATGTCTTTCGATAATCTCACCCGTAGGCAAAGTTATCGAGCCTTCCTGCTCCAAAAGCGAGTTCAAACCAACAAGCACGCCGGGTTGCATTATCGTGGTCGGTTCTTGAATTTCAACAACGTAGCCGTGTTTCAATGCTTTCAAGAAATCCGTTTCCACGTACCTAAACGTTTGCCCTTTGTTCTCTCCTTCCTTTTTTGGTGTGGATAACAATTTAATTTTATCCGTAACCAAATTCAAAACGAGCGCCATACAATCTTGAGTCGTTGCTTCTTGCTTTTCTTTTCCCGTTAATTTCAGATATACGCCCGAAGGATCGAACTCTATATCTTCCAAATCCGGCAAATTCATAAGCTTTGCAACGTTCTCATAATTGATTCCGCCCATTGCCTTTAATTCTTCACGTTCCTTATCCAGCTCAGCGTCTCCCGTCGATACGTTCTCAGAATCAGGGAATATTTGACCGATAAAGTCAAAAATTTCCGTTCCAGCCGAACACGTATACTTCATGTACGGAAGTCCAAGCCCTGCCGCAATCGCTTTTGCACCCATTGTCTTACCCGTACCAGCTTCGCCACGCAATAAAAAGTTACGCATTTGCGTAGGTCTGCCGGTAGTTTTTTGAGCGTGATTACAAATATCCATTACTACCTGCGGTACGATATACCACTCGGGAAGTTTAGGAATCAGCGATTTCTCTAAAGCCGAAAATGCTCTCGTGTGGAAATTGTATTTCCCTTCAAACGCCGAAACGTCTATAATCTTTTTGGCTTTTTTAATCGTTCCTGCTTGCTTTAACTGCGCAAGGATATTGAACTCACCTGCTTGCACGTTCTTCGGGGCAAATACACCCGAATCCAGTTGTGCCCTTGAAATTCTCGTTAAGTTCCCGGCCGCGTCGATATTGATTTTTAAATGCGCCGAACACGTTTCGTCCTTGATTCGACGATAAGCGTTATCGCATAATATCGCAGCTGCATTCGTCGATTCATCTAATTTTGAAAAGTCCGTCAAAAAGTGTGTAAAATAATTTTTGAAATTCTCTTCAAATTCCTTATCCGCCATGAGTGCAGGAAACATTGCCATCATCACGGCTGCACCGTCTCTGTTTTTGGCGTTCATAATGTAATTTTCCAGCATTTTTGTGTTTTCATTATAAACACCTGCGCTTAAATTACCCGTATCGGCATCGTAAACAACCAAATGAAACTCACCGGCGTTCGACGATGCATACTCAGCAACGCATTTTTCGTCTGCCGTCGTACCTACTGCGCCTCTTCCCGTACCAGACATGGCGGAACAAATAGCGTTTAACGCTTTAATCACCGTCATACTGAGCGTGGATTCCGTTTTATCGCCATAGACGGAAGAGACTTTTACTTTCCTCGGCGCTTTATCAAAAGGCGCGGGTAAACTCCTACTAAAATTAAATAAATTATTAACGTTAATACTCATTTGTAAATCCTTTCTGCTTATTGCAGTAATGTAATTTTTATTCCTTCCGGAACCATCTCAACAGCGCTAAGGTCCATTCGCTTGAGCTCTTCGCAAATGCTTGCCCAGCTCTCCTGAACGGGCAACTCTTCCGCCGTTAGTAAAATACTGTCCTTACCGTCCCCGATCGCGTTATTACAACGTTCGTTCAGTTCGGCAATGTGATTCTCCGCCCAATCGAAAGCCATCAGTTCGTAATTCACCTTCAAAGGCTCATCCGCTACTACACTCGGCTCTTTTTCTTCGATAGGCTTAACTTGCTGTTCGTTTGTGTATGGCATTACTTCCAATCCTTGCACGAATAGATTTGTTATAAGCACCTTTACACGGCGATATCCCCCCGCTTTATTCAAGCGGATAAATACGTCTTCGCCATTTTGCAAGAGTTTTCTTACGTTCGGTCTTTCCCAAATCCACTGAGCACCGGGATATTCTTGCTCTACGAGCTGAGATACCTTTGACGTCAGTACACCATATTCCAATTCAAACAATTCCTTGTCCGTTATAAGCTTTGATTCCTTTTCTTTGGGTTGTTCTGCTATCTTTTCTTCTGCTTCTTGCGGTTGCTTTTTGCAAGCGCGCACCACAAGCACTACAAGCAAAGCGATAATTGCAAGAATGGTAATCGGCCAAAACCGAAACATAAAGCTAAGAAAGAGTACCAAGCAAATGATAATCAAAGCGTCCTGCGCAAATCCTTTTACGTCACTAGGCTTTCGCATGTTCCACCTCCTTTATTGGCGGAAAGAACTCGCAGAAAACAAAGTTTTTTTCGCACTCTATATGAGAGCAGATAAACTTTTCATCCACGCATTCTCTATCGCACAATATCATAGGCGCCGTTTCGTCTTCCAACTCTTTCACCATCCTTTGTTTTGGTATAAAGATATGAATTTGGTTTTCGGGCGAACAATTACTTCTCCTGACAATCACCACGGTCGGTTGTTTTTCGTCTACAAGCCGTCCATCGCCTATTTTATCGCCGATGACAGCATTGCCGAGAACCACTTCAGCTTTTCCCAACTTAGGATAAATTAGCGTATTTTTGAAGCTTTCCTTGTCGAAATACATCTTTACCTGGTATTGTCTTTTTACTTTCACCGCGTCGATAATTGCATTGAGCTCGTCTTCCGTAAGATACTCACGGGTTTTAGCTTTTAATACGTTTTTCAACTTGGCTTTTTTCTTTTCTAAGGGATAGCATTCAAAATGATTGTTTGTCATAAAACCTCCTTAAACGCAAAAAGGCGCACGATAACCGAAGTTACCGTACGCCATACGTTTTTCTTTTGTAGGACTAACCCTTAGTTGTAGAAATCCCCAAACCCTTGATAACCTTCAAAGTTATCCGAGTCTTCAGGATTCTTCTTGCCCGAGGATTTACCTTTTGCTTTCGGCTTAGGTTGTTCCTCTTCCTCCTCGTCTTCGTCGTCGTTTTTAGACTTCGAAGAATTGCTACTTCCGCCGAACTGGTATTCGATATGAGTAAGAAGGATAACAGCCATACTCTTTTTGTTGCTGTTTTCGTCTTCCCACGTTTCGATGTCCAAATCGCCAGAAATTACCACGTTCGAACCTGCGCCGAGTTTCATCTTCTTCACGCGTTCAGCCATACCGCCAAGTGCCTTAACGTTTACGTTAATCCATCTGGTGTTGTCCTCTTCACGCGAATCATACTTTTTCTCGCTGATCCTACATTGCGCAGTCGCCGTTCTTACTGAACTTGACCGCATCCGTGTCATTGTAACCTTTCGATACAATAACGTTTGCCGCTGATACTTTAATCATAAAGTTACTCCTTTGCAGGGGCCTTTTACTCCCTGCCATAAAAATTTATTATTCCTTCCGCTTTCACGGTTGAAACCACGTTTAAAACTGCCGTTTATTCGGCTATACAATTGTTAACAAAGGATTTCCTTAAGAAATACCAAAAAAACATAAAAATAAACTGTTTAAGATGCCATCTTCTCTATTTCAATGGCGTAATATCCGCAAATCACTTGCTGATTTCCGTTCTCATATACCGACGTGCGCGAGGATAAAAATACCGTAACGATATCTCCGACTTGCACTCTTTTCACCTGGTGCCGAACGGGTACTTTTACCGTTCCCATTCCTACTGCAAGCACGACATTATGCGTGCGTTTCATAAATCTCGTTCGTTCTACTTCCAAGCATTCGCCTTGGATTACGATAACGTTGTTCGTTAGACAATCATACAATAAAGTTCCTACGTTGATGAGAAAAAAAATCGCTGCGCCTAAACACGGAACAGCGAATAAAAAATCTCTTGCAACGAGTAATACGATAGTAAATAAAATTAGAAAGAGCAAACTTAATCCGCTTCGGATTAGCAAATGCTTTTTCATTGCATAAGGTAAACTTTTAAAGAATTCTTTCATAAGAAATTCCTCCAATTATATTAAAAAGATTTCTCTTTTTTTTAACAAACTCAGTACCGTGCTGATGATCTCATCCCTGCACAGCGCAACCGCCATAACATTCCTTAAAGGATTCCCGATAATAATCGGGCTTGGGTATAGAAGCCGTCGAATCGCTTCTTCATTCCCCTTCTTCAAACGCTCCGGCGTAGGAGCTATTTTTTTCTCAAATAAAAATATCAGTTCTTCGATGCTTAGTCGCATCCCTTGGTATCGAAGCCATAACAAGACTTCTTTTTCACGCTTTTTATAAAACCAAGTGCGTCCTTTTTTCTTATAGACGCACAAAATACATTTAGTTAACGTAAGATACTGTTCTCGTCCCGTACCCATCTCACAAGCAATTGCCAGCCCTTCCTTAATTAAGAATAGGACTGCTTGTTCCTCTTCACTATCCATAGGTTCAACAAACCCAGTTAGCCCATTGAGCCATAGTCGGGACTGCAATTCATTCAATACCTGCCCACCGCCAAACCGAGAAACAAGTACCTGCTTTCGTCGTCGTTTGACAAGTTTTCCTTTTGAAATATATAGCATCACACCTCCTTATCCGAGCATTGCCATCATAACCACACAGGTAGCAATAACAAGTCCCATC
>SVHQ01000146.1 GCA_015055785.1 Clostridiales bacterium
ATTTTTCTCTTGTTGCAAGACCGCCTCGGATGTGCCTTTCACTCAAATTTTGATTTAACACCTTTCGAGTTTGCTCGTATAGCTCCCTATCTATATATTTCAACCGCTCGGATACATCTTTATGTACAGTCGATTTACTGACGGAAAAATGCGCGGAACACGCACGAACGGTGCAACCCGTTTCCACGATATATTCCGCGCATTTAATTGCTCTTTCTTCGATATAATCCCACAAAATCCCAACCTCCGTAATTCACTTACGAAATATAATATGTCGGTTTTTTGGTGATTATAACTGATTTTATACAATTTCCTTTCGGCTTACTCTCCTTTTTTATAAGGCAAAGGAATTACCGTCTTAATCGAATCTTCCGCATAACGGAATACTCTCTTAGCTCTTGAACTGAGAACGGAAATAAAGATATCCTCGCTGGAAAGTTCGGAAACAGCATTATTCTTTTCGACAACCGCCAACATATATGGCACAGTAACATAGCTTGCAGAAATAACGCTTGCTCCCTCACGCATACCTACGATAATCGAACCTTTCTTATAACGCTTCGAGGGTTCGATTTGCGAGGATATAACTCTCTTAAACTTACCTTCGTCCGTTGCAATAATAATTTCGCCTTCGCCGTTAATTTGTTTCATCAAAACAACACTATCGTCTTCGCGAAGCATAATACCGCGAACACCCGTTGCCACTCTGCCTTGCGTGGGAATATCGTCCTTCAACGCATTCAAACAGATACCTTGCTTGGTTACGATAATAATCGTATCCTCTTCGTTTGTATCTTCTTCAACGTTGATAACTTCGTCGTCTTCGTTGAGTTTTACCGCTTGGAAGGAATCTTTACGCTGTTCATATTCCGCCCATTCCGTCTTCTTAATCATACCTTTCTTAGTGAAGAAAAGTAAGTTTCCATACGGCAAGTGTTCGCCGATTTCAAACAACGCAACGACCGTTTCGCCTTCTTCTGCATCTTTCGACAAGTCTTTTAAAGATACGCCTTCGTCGGAAAGTTTACATTCAAGTTCGGGATCGTAAATATCCAACTTATGACAATTACCATAATTGGTAAAGGCAAAAATACGTTTATCCGTCACCGTCTTTAAAATGTTTAAAGCGACCAACTGCGGCTTAAACTTACCGTCTAACGTCTTTTCAAGCGCTTCCGTCTGTTTACCTGTCAAAACTTTAAATTTATTATCTGCCGTGTAAACCAAAGAACAAGGAACGCCTGGTTGTTTTTCAGAAGACGTCGCAAGCAAGCCGTCTGCTTCCTCACGCGTAAATACCAATCTCGTCTTACGAGGGCTGGGATATGCGTTTTTAATTTCGGTGATTTCTTCTTTAACAACTTGCAACTGCAAATCGCCGCTCTTGGAAATTGCCGTCAATTTTTTGATAAGCTTTTTCAGTTCTTTTAATTCCTGCTCCAACTTGAAAATTTCCAACTTCGTCAAACGAGCAAGACGCAAATCAAGGATTGCCTGCGCTTGTACTTCGGAAATTTCAAAACGAGCCATTAATTTAGAACGAGCGTCTGACGTGCTATCTGATTTTTTAATGATTGCGATGACTTCATCGATATTTTGAACAGCGATAATCAAACCTTCCAAAATATGACAACGCTGTTCTGCCTGCTTTAAATCAAAGATCGTACGGCGTTTGATTACTTGTTGCTGATACTTTACATAATGACGGATAATTTCCATCAAGCCAAGCTGTTGGGGTTTGCCGTCAGCAATAACAACCATGTTAATACCAAAGGTTACTTCCAAATCGGTATATTTATACAGGCATTTCAAAATCGCATCAACATCCGCGTCTTTCTTTACGCGAACGACTGCGCGCATACCCGTTCTGTCCGATTCATCAGCCACGAAATCAAGCCCTGCGAGCTCCTCTTTCTTCTCTTCGCGAAGATCGACGATTTTTCTAAGCAATTGCGCTTTATTCACTTGATAAGGCAATTCTGTAATAATAAGATTCGTCTTGCCGTTATCTGTTTTTTCTGCCGTGATTTTAGCGCGCAACGTAATCTTGCCGCGACCCGTTTTATATGCTTGGATTAATTCATTTGCAATAATCATACCCCCCGTAGGGAAATCGGGACAAGGAATATATTGCATCATTTCTTCTAAAGAAATGGCAGGATTGTCAATGTAAGCAACCACCCCGTTGATTACTTCTTCTAAGTTATGCGTGGGGATATTCGTTGCCAAACCAACAGCAATACCTGATGCACCGTTTACAAGCAAGTTAGGGAATCTCCCCGGCAAAATATCAGGTTCTTTCAGGCTGTCGTCAAAGTTTAACGAAAAGCTGACCGTTTCTTTATCAATATCACGCAAAAGCTCTAAGGCAAGCGGTTCCATTCTCGCTTCCGTATAACGCATTGCTGCGGCAGGGTCACCATCCACGGAACCAAAATTACCGTGACCGTTTACGAGCGTTTTGCCCATATTGAAATTCTGTGCCATACGCACCATCGCGTCATATACCGAGCTGTCACCGTGAGGGTGATATTTACCCATACAATCCCCGACGATACGCGCACTCTTTTTATGCGGTTTATCAGGCGTTAAGCCCATTTCGTTCATCGTATAAAGAATACGTCTTTGAACGGGTTTTAACCCGTCCTCTACTCGGGGTAAAGCACGATCAAGAATAACGAATTCTGCATAAGGCAGCATGGAGGAATGTAAAACTTTTTCTAATGGCTCTACGTATAATTGACCAGTCGGCTCTACGATTTCCGGTTCTTTCTTTTTCTTAGCCATATTAAACCTCCTTCTTATCCGTCTTCTCTATTTTATCAATGAACGCATCGCGCTTGTTGAAGTTTGCATATTTCGCAAGGAATTCTTTTCTTCCTTCCACCTTATCGCCCATCAACGTCGTAATCATGCGTTCTGCTTTTGCCGCATCTTCTACGGTTACCTGCGTAAGATTTCTCGTTGCGGGATTCATGGTCGTTTCCCATAACTGGTCTGCACTCATTTCACCAAGACCTTTATATCTCTGCAACTGATAACCCTTACCGATAATTTTAATCTTTTCATCCAATTCTTTGTCATCGTATGCGTATTCTACCTTGTCCCCTTTATAAACCTTATAAAGCGGCGGCATACCGATATATACGTGCCCTGCATTTACCAAAGGACGCATATAACGGAAGAAAAAAGTAAGCAAAATGCAACGAATATGCATACCGTCTTGGTCAGCATCCGAAAGAATGATGACTTTATGATAATTAATTTTATCCAACTTAAAATCAGGGTCGATACCTGCGCCAATTGCACTAATCATCGTTCTGATTTCTTCATTTTCCAAAATTTGCGCCAGCTTTTTCTTTTCAACGTTTAAAGGCTTACCGCGAAGTGGCAAAATCGACTGGAACTGACGTACTCGTGCCTGTTTTGCCGTACCGCCTGCAGAGTCACCCTCTACAATGAACATTTCGTTCAGCTCAGGTTTTCTGCCCGAACAAGCGGCCAATTTACCGATCAACGTCAAGCCGTCAATGCTGTTTTTAGCACGCGCGTTTTCTTTCGCTGTCTTGGCTGCAATACGGGATTTTGCCGCACCTTGCGCTTTTTTGATAATCTCTTCCATGACTTTTTTATAGCCACGAACATTTTTAAACGCATTAAAGCCTTCAATAACACTGGCTTCCACCGCAGGACGAGCTTCTGTGTTTCCAAGTTTCGTCTTCGTCTGACCTTCAAACTGTACGTTCGCCATCTTAATAGATAACACAACCGACAAACCTTCACTAAAATCGTCGCCTTGGAAGTTTGCGTCTTTTTCTTTCAAAAATCCGTTACTTCTTGCATATTCGTTCAAAACTCTAGTCAAGCCCGAACGGAACCCCATTTCATGATAGCCCCCCTCCGGCGTAGGGATGTTGTTAACAAACGAGAACATGCTTTCACGATATTCCCCTGTATGTTGAATGGAGAATTCTACTTGGATATCATTTTTTACCGTCTTATGGTAAATAGGAATATTGTAGAGTCTTCTCTTGCCATCATTCAAACTCTTCACATAATCGGAAATACCGCCGTCAAAGCGGAACACTACACAATAAGGTTCATTTTCCGAAGCAAACTGATCGAATGCGGCAAACAAGGATTGCTGACCTTGTTGTTCTTCAAATACTTCCTCCGTTTCAATAATTTCTTCGTTTTCTACCCCTTCTTCTCCCTCTTCGTTTTCCGTTTCCTCGTCAGTGGAAAACAACATACGCGTACGTTTTGCCTCTGCCATGGTTATACGTTCGTCTATCAAGGTGATTTCAACGCCGCGATTTAAGAAAGCGAGCTGCTTTAAACGTTCTTCAACCGTATCTAAATCAAACACCGTTTCAGAAAATACGTTCGCATCAGGCATAAAGCGGATATACGAACCTTTTTTATTCCCAGACATCGGTTCTTCGGTTAAAGGTCCGTCGGGAAGCCCAGATTCGATTTTATTCTTTCTCTTATTAAAACGAGAATGGAAACTCATTTTATAAACTTTTTTATTGCGGTAAACTTCGACCGTCAACCATTCGGAAAGCGCGTTTGTTACCGACGCACCAACGCCGTGCAAACCGCCCGAATATTCGTAGTTGCCCTGTCCGAATTTACCGCCTGCGTGCAGTTTCGTGAATACGAGTTGTACGCCCGAAACCTTTTCCTTGGGATGGATAT
>SVHQ01000147.1 GCA_015055785.1 Clostridiales bacterium
ATACTGGCGGGATACGAGAAATTTTGGTATCCGCGTGCAAGACGGCGTGATGAAGCTTGGGGAAGAAGTGCTTTATAAAGCGGGGGTAAACTGCTACAATCTGTTCAATCAATGCTTTGCGGACGGTTATTCCTCAAAAAAAGCAAAAGAAACGTTGGATATCCTTGCAGACTACGGCGTGGGTGTCGTGCGGTTTAACTGCGGCGGCTATGGAATGGGGTATATAGGCGATTATTTTGCTCAAAAAACGGCGTACGTCAATCTTTTGAGGGGAATTGCAGAGTATGCGGAAACGTTGGAAATAGGCTTAATTCCCAGCTTTTTCTGGCTGTATCACGCCGTACCCGATTATTATGACGAGCCCCTTCGCGCTTGGGGAAACGCCGACAGTAAAACGGTGGCGTTTTTACAAGACTATACGGAAGAAATTGTTACGGCATTAAAGGATTATAAGGCGATTTTTGCATGGGAATTCGGGAACGAATTTAATCTTTCCTGCGACCTGCCGAATGCCGCGGAAAACGTACCTGCGTTGCCTGCAAACAGCAAGCGGGAAACGCGTACGGAAGAGGATTTTCTTTCGGCGGTGGACGTGCAATTTGCGCTGACGAAATTTTCGGAAACGATTTCGCGTATAGACGATACGGGCAGAATGATTACGTCGGGCAACGCAACCCTGCGCCCTTCGCAATATAATCAGCTTCATCATAATACGTGGGCGCAGGACAGCGTGCTTGAATACAAGAAAATTACGGGTACGTTTACCCCTGACGGGGTGGACGCCGTTTGCGAACACGTATATTTTACTTCGCAAAAGACGTTTGGGCGGGAGCTGACCTTGGCGGAATATCTGCAATATGCAACGGCGAATGCAAAGGCATTGAATAAAGCGTATTTTGTAGGCGAATGGGGCGGCGGTTCGTCTGAGGATAGAAGTTATTACAGCGAGATAGGCAATGCGTTTGTAGAGGCAGGCGTACAGCTTGCGCTGCTTTGGAATTTTAACGCCGTAGAGGGTTCAGTTGAATACAGCTTTTCCGCAGATACTACAAGAGGAAAAATGCTTTTGTCCGTGCTTGCGGATATGAATGCGGCATACGAGGCGAAATATTGAACGACGCTTAGAGAAAGGAGCACTTTATGGGAAAACTAAAACTTACAAATTGGCAATTAGGATATGGCGGGAAGAGGATTCCCGCCTCTGTCCCCGGTGATATCACGATGGATTTGTACAAAGCGGGGGTTGTAAAAAATCCCTACTTTGGTGACAATCAAAAGGAAAACGATTGGATTCCCCGTGAAGATTTTACATATAGTACGGAGATTGACGCTGACGAAAAATTGCTTGAACAGGAAAGCGTAGAAATCGTTTTTGACGGCGTTGACGTATTTTCCGAGATTTTCTTAAACGGAAAACAAATCGGCAGTACGGAAAATATGTTTTTGCAATACCGTTTTGATGTCAAGGAATTGCTGAAAAAAGGGAAAAACGAATTGCGCGTTGAGATGAAGTCCACCTTAAACAAGATGGATACGTTTGACACAACGGGTTATTTCTCGATTTTTAACGAAAAACGAATTTTGGTTAGAAAAGCACAATGCCATTTCGGTTGGGATTGGGCTCCAAAAATTTGTGCGTACGGCATTTGGCAGGACGTGCATTTGGAATACGGCGCAAAACGCCGTGTCGACAGCGTATACGTCATCGCGGATGACAAGGGCGTTGCCACGTTGTCTGCACAGCTTAATTATAACGTTGCGCAAGAGGAAAGACAAGGCGATACCTTACACTATTACGTTTCCAAAACCCCCTCGTCCACGGAATATATCAAAAAGAGTATCCCCGTAGAGGGTATGAAGAATTTTGCTTGCTTTACCGTTGAAAATGCACAGCTTTGGTGGCCTATCGGCTACGGGGAGCATCCGCTGTATAATTATAAGGTGGAGCTGGAAAGAAATGGGGAAATTATCCATAAGCAAGAGGGTAAATTTGGTTTCCGCACGGTACAGCTCGTAGAAGACGTGAAAGGGGATTCCCTTTTGGGTTATGCCTTGAAAATCAACGGACAGGAAATATTTGTCCGCGGCAGCAACTGGGTACCTATCGAATGCTTTACAGGCGTGGTTGAGGACGAAAAATACGAGCGTTTGACTGACCTTGCAAAGGACGGCAACTTTAATATGCTTCGCGTTTGGGGCGGCGGTATTTACGAAAAGGATATCTTCTATAACCTTTGCGATGAAAAGGGTATTTTGGTATGGCAGGATATTATGCTTGCCTGCGCGGATATTCCCGAGGATAGACCTGAATGGGTCAGCAATATGGTGAAAGAAATCGAATATCAGGTGAAGAGATTGAGAAATCATCCTTCGCTTGTGTATTGGTGTGGCGGTAACGAGAAGACGGGCAGCTACGGTATGTTGATTACCCAAGGCGATTTCTTTGTGAATTACGTGATGCGAGGGGTGATTACCCATTTGGATAAAACCCGTCCTTACGCTCGTCAAAGCCCTTGCAGCTGGACGGACGTCGGAAATGATGGTTCTTCGGGGGAAAGCCACCACAATTCTTTTGAAAGAAGTCTTTTGGAAAGCCCTGATATATACCGTTCTTTGGTTGCGGAAAAGATAGTGCCTTTTATTTCAGAAGCGGCGCTTATGGGTCCGAATACGATAGAAACGAATAAAAAGATTTATCCTGCGGATAAGCTGTGGCCTATGAACGAGCTGTGGGATGATAGATTGATGGAAAATCCCTACGGCAGCGTACCTTTGACCTTTGCGAAGCGGCAAATGAAATATGCAAGCGACCATTACGGCGAAGTGACGACGCTTGAAGATTTCACGGCGAAAGCCATGCAAATTCATGCGGAATGTATGCGTGCAGAAGCGGAGTTTGCCCGTTCTAACGAGGGGATCACGGCAGGGTTCTTGAATTGGATGTATACGGATATTTGGCCTTCGGGCAGTTGGTCTGTTATCGATTACTGGTGCGAGCCTAAGCAGGTGTATTACCAGATGAAACGCTCCTATGCGTCTCAACTTGTTACGTTTGTTGAAAACGGAAAAGGGGAAACGGAGCTTGTCGTTATCAATGATACGCTTGTGCCGTACTCTGTTTCCGTTCGTTATGGCGTGAAGAGCTTGGACGGTTCGATTTTGTATCAAAAGGAAACGGTGGTTTCCGATTTGACGGGCGTATATAAGCAGAAAGTGAATTTCGATTGCGATAGACACGACTTGTATTTGTTTGCAGAATACCTTAAAAACGAAGAAATGCAAACTATCGTGTATTCTCCCAAGCTTTGGGATAATGTTCGTTTTACGAGCGATTACGACGTTGTAATCGAAAAAATGGACGCTTGTTGCGTAAAGGTTACCGTCAAAGCGCGCGCTTTTGCAAAATCGGTGTTTATCTCGCTGAAAGATAATTATAAATACACCTATTCCGACAACTATATCGACGTAGAGGCAGGCAAGGAAAAATCGGTGGTGATTACGGCGAACGAGCCTATCGATGAAACGCAAATTACCGTCACCGACTTTGCCAAGATGACGGTGTGATATGAAGAAATATAACGTAAACGGAGTGGAGTTTTTCGATTGGAAAAACAAGCCGTACTGCACCATAAATCAATGCGGAGTCGAGGCGACCTATCCCTTTGAAAAACCGCAAACGGAATTCCCTATAAAAGCGGTGTTGATGGATTTGGACGGCACGACGGTTATCAGTGAGGAGTTTTGGATTTATCTTATTGAAAAGACGGTCAAGCAGATATCTTCACCTGATTTTTGTTTGTCGGAAGAGGATACGCCGTACGTTTCAGGTTTTTCGACGGCAGAGCATTTGGAATACTGCCTGAACAAATACAAGATACCAAAGACGGTGAACGAGGCTTTGGAAGTGTATCACAAAACGGCGCGGTTCGAGCTGAATGAAATCATGGAAGGCGGAGGAAACGTAGACGCGTTCAAACCGAGGGCAGGCTTGAAAGAATTTCTTTATACCTTAAAAAAAGCGGGGATAAAGATAGGGCTTGCAACGAGCGGTTTGGATTATAAGGCGATTCCTGAAATTGTTTCCGCGTTCCGCGTTTTAGATATGGGTAACCCTATCGAATTTTACGACGCAGTTATCACAGGCGGCAGAAGAAAAGGCGAGGGGGAATACGGCACGATCGGCGAAATGGCAGTCAAGCCCCACCCTTGGATTTATTCAGAACTTGTGGGCGGCTTGAACGTGGATAAGAAACACGCAATCGTGATTGAGGATTCATCGGCAGGGCTGTTGTCGGGACGGCTTGCAGGGATGAACGTAATCGGTTTCAACGACGGCAATCTTATCCAAAGCGGTTTGAACGAAGAATGTATCGCGATGGTGGATACGTTTGATGACATTATCAAATTTTTGCAATTAGATAAAAAAGCGCATTAAAGGAGAAAGCGAGGAAAAGCTCGCTGAACTCAAAAAGACAACAAACAAGGGCTGAGCAACGCGCTCAGCCCTTAAAATGTAGCCTTTAGCGGAAATTAACCACCACTTGAAGTGGTGGTATTAAAAAGCTTTAGCAAAAGTAATCCTCCTGTGTTATAATAAAGTGGGTTTGCCGACCACAATAAGAAAACACAGGAGGATTAGTCAATGACTGACATAAATAGTTTATCACATACAAA
>SVHQ01000148.1 GCA_015055785.1 Clostridiales bacterium
GTTACTTGCAAACTTCAACGAACAGTACGGCATCAACACCTACTACTTCTTTAGCCAAGGACAGAACAAGCCTACGACGCATCGCAACTATACGGCATTCTCTGCGCTTAAATTGTTTATTACGTCACGCGTAACGGCAGACCCGTTTGGTGGTTATGCGTCAAGCGAAGCATATTTGAACGCTTTGTTAGACGAGTTCTTTAATGATTATTATGGCGCTGGTGGTAGCTATATGAGAACGTTGTATAATGAGATTTTGGCGCACGTACAAACCTTGCGTACTAACTATAATACGACGGCGTTGATTGATTACGATGATGACAGCGTTGCGGAAGGCGTCAATGGTTTCACTTGTGACAACCGTTTGGCAAATGGAGACTATTGGAGCGAAGACTTGCTCGATAAGTGGATAGGCTATTGCAATAGTGCGCTTGCAGCGCTCAACACAAGCGATGCAAATTATGAAGCGTACAAAAAGCATATCCTTGCCGAATCTGTTTTCCCGAGATTTGCAAAAGTTCAAATTTATGGGTACTGGACGTTGTCGAGTGCGGCAGACGGCGGCGTAATTAAGGATAGCTGGTATTTGAGTAGCGGCTATGAATCGTTGGCGAAAGCGTTGTATACGGATATGGTATATTGCGGTATGTCGCATTATACGGAATTTGAGGCAATCAGCTCGCTTACAAAGTGGCAATAATGATGTATAAACGTATATCCCCCACGCACGTGAGGGATATACGTTGGCTTATGCAAGGACGTTAAAAAACAAGTTTTTTGGAGGTATCTAATGAAAAAAATCGTATATTTACCCTTGGACGAACGTCCTTGCAATTATACCTTTGTAAAATTTCTTATGGAGGACAATCCTGAAATACAGCTTGTAACGCCGTCTCTTGCTGAGCTGGGGGACAAAAAGAAACCTGCGGATTATCAAAGAGTCGCGGACTATTTACTGCGCGAATGCGTAGATGCGGATTATTTGATTTTAGCGGTGGATATGCTGTTATACGGCGGAATTGTTCCCTCGCGGCTGCATTATTTTTCGGCTGAAGATTTGCAGAACCGATTAAATATATTAAAAGTATTAAAAGAAAAAAATCCGTGCTTGAAAATATACGCATTTTCTTTGGTGATGCGTTGTCCGTCCTATTCTACGGACGATGAAGAGCCTGATTATTACGGAAAAGTGGGCTTGGAAATTTTTCTATACGGTCAAAATGAGCATAAGTATGCATTAGGATTGTTAACGAAGGCAGAGTATGAACGCACAAAGGAATTGCTTTGTGCGTGTTTGCCTTATCTTGACGATTATTTGCACAGGCGGGAAATCAATCTCTCTCTATTGTTGGACGTATTGCAAATGGTGGGAAAAGAGATTGACGAAATGGTCATTTTGCAAGATGATTCCAACCCGTATGGCTTTACGGCGCTTGACCAACAAAAGGTAAGAAAGTTCATTCAAGATAAGGGCATTCACGTGGATATTTATCCTGGCGCGGATGAAGGGGGAATGACCTTATTGGCGCGTTCTATTTGTGATATGAAAGGATATGCGCCCCAAATTATTCCCGTTTTTCCTTTGGAAGCAAGCAAGAACTTTATTCCGCTTTATGAAGATAGAGAGGTTTATAAGAGTATCAATGCGCAAATTCAAAGTGCAGGCAGCATTGTTGCGGTAAACGAAAGTGATGCGGATATTTTTTTGTATTGCAACGCTCCGACTTGTGCAGCGCATAATATTGATAGACCGTATAGTGAAGAAGATGATGACCGTGATTTACCTAAATACGTTGCAAAAATGCACGCGGATATTCTTGCGGACAGGGCAGTTGCGGTGGCGGATATTGCCTACTGCAACGGTGCGGACGTGAAAATGACGAGATTAATGGAAAGCACCTTCAATTTCTTGGATTTAGCAGGATATGCAGGTTGGAATACCTCGTCAAACGCACTTGGAACGGTTATAGCGCAAAGCGTAATTTATTATTTTTACGGAAATACCGCGGCTCATAAGCGATTTATCGCAGAACGTATGTACGAAGACATTGGCTATTGTGCTTTTGTTCGGAAATACGTTTGGGATAACGAAGTGGTTTCTATGGGTTATCGTTATGAGGACACAAAAGATATGCGCGGTGCAGTTAGTCAAAGGATAGAAATGCTTTTGAATGAATATATGGCAGAGAATTATCCGTCTATTGCTAATCGATATCAGATTGCAGATTGCTATATGCCATGGCGCCGAATGTTTGAAGTCGGTTTAGTTGTAAAAGAAAAATAAACATATAAAACCATATAAGGTTTTGTATAAAATATTTAGAAAAAGTAAAAGTTTTTTAAGTTTGGAGAAAAATTGTGATAAGTTTGAAAGCGAAAGCTATCGAATTGCGTAGACAAGTGCGCGAGTTGGAAAATACTCACGATATAAAGGAAAAAAGGGCACTTCCCAGTAATTGTTGGTTTTTAGACGAAAATATGATTTTAGCGCACAAGCGTAAGCTTGGTGATGGGCGTTATCCTTATGCCAACGACGGTTTAACGCTTTGGGCGTATTCGTCGGGGAATATTTCTGTACAAGAAAGCCTTTTTAACATTTTTTTGGATTCCAGAGAGGGAAAAGAGCCGTATATTGGCTTTTTTGTAGGGAAAAAGGAAGCAGACAGCACGTTTTCTTCTCTTTCTTTGCTTGGACCTGGTCGACAACCCATGGAAAAAGACGTGAATCGCTATACAGTATTCACGCCTCAGGCAGCCTATTATTTCATGGAAACGAAAGAATTTTTTGCCGTGGTGCGCACGTTTGTAGATGAGCAAAAACGTATTTGCTTTTCAACGTATTTTGAGAATATCTCGGGACGGGAGCAGGAGAGCTATTTGTGCGCATACTTCAATCCTTTTTTAAGGCACACCGAAGGGGAAGGCTTTGAAGACAAATGGTATAAATCTTGTGCTGTGACGGAGTACGGATTCGACTTCAAAGTGACTGAATACATTAGCCGTGAAAGCTGTCTTACGCATTATGCGTCGTTGTTGGTGAACGATTTTGGCAATATGCAAAAGACAACTTCTCGCTTTGAGTTTACAGGCGGCATGAATGAGAGCTTGAATTGCTCGACGTCTTTGCGCACAGGGGAATTTGAAAAGTGCAAATCGTATACCGAGTTTACAGATATGGCGATTGCAGGCTGCATAAAGCCTTTATGCTTACAAGCAGGCGAAGGTGTGCGAGAAGATTATATATTGGTGGTTTCTGACGATAAAGATAGCCTTAACAAAAAATTGCAAGGCTGTGCAAGGCCTGCAACGCTTTTAGATGCAGAAATTGAAAAGGCAGAACAGGCGTCGAAAAACGGTGAAGCAAACCAATTAAATATACGTTTTTCGGGATTAACGGAAGCTTTGTCAGATAAAGACGAGGTATTTAACTATTTTCTGCGCAACGTGATAAGACAAACGGAATTCTGTGCACGCGCAAAGAATTACGCAGGGCCCTTTATCGGAATAAGGGATGTATTCCAGCAAGTGGAGGCGGCGCTTGCTTGGGTTCCTCAATATTGCAGAGGGAAAATTATAGAGGCATTGAACTTTATTGGTGATAATGGTCGTGCCCCTCGCCAGTATTCCTATCCGGCAAACAGTTGGACTGCGCCCAAAATGGACCTTCGCGCATTTATCGATCAGGGCGTTTGGATTATTTCTACCGTATATACATATCTTTGTTACACGGACGATTATTCTATTTTAAATGAAACTTGCGGTTATTATCATTTTGAAGGACATGAGGTAAAGCTTTGCAATAAAAGAGATAGTGTCTTACAACATCTTCTTGCCATTACTGATTACCTTGTCTCTAATCTTGATGCGGATACAGGTTGTTTGAAGGCTCTTTATGGAGATTGGAACGACGCGTTGGATGGGCTTGGAAAAACAAAAAAAGAAGGTTTGGAATTTGGTAACGGCGTTTCAGTGATGGCATCCTTGCAGTTATATAGAAATCTTGCGGAAATGTCGGATATCTTGTGTAAAATTGGCGGATATTCCCATAAGGTTGACGAATATGCAAAAATAAGGAATGACTTAGAACTGAATTTGATTAAGTATGCAATCGTTACCAATGAAGAGGGAGAAAGAAAAATTTTACATGGTTGGGGTGAGGACCGCAGTTGGTTTGTGGGCAGTTATTGCGATAACGATGGATGTAACCGCGACGGTTTGACGGCAAGCGCTTATTGGATTTTATCGGGCTTGTATAAAGCTGACTCTGATATTATCCCTGACATTTTAAAGGCGTATGGACGTTTGGATTCTAAATACGGATTAAAAACCTTTGAACCATATTTCTCCTCTGAAAACGAAAAGGTGGGCAGAATTAATCGTTTGCCCAAGGGTACGGCGGAAAATGGAGCAACGTATATACACGCAACGCTTTTTGGTGTTTGGTCGTTGTTTGAAATTGGAGAGGCAAAACGCGCGTGGGAACAAATTTATAAAATTTTGCCCATTACGCACGAGTTTATTTCTACAACGCCTTTTGTAATGCCGAATTCGTATGTATTTAACGAGGAAAGAGGCTTTGACGGCGAATCTATGAGTGACTGGTGTACAGGTAGCGGTTGTGTTTTATTAAAGGTATTATTCGGCGGTATTTTCGGTGTGCAGCCTACCTTGG
>SVHQ01000006.1 GCA_015055785.1 Clostridiales bacterium
TCTTTTCGCAAACGTATTCCTTATCCAATTCCAACTCTGCAAGGATTGCCAAGGCATTTCCTAAAACAGTATATTCGTCACCACCTACAGTCATTGAATACACCCCCACGTCCTCATTAAAAAAGGCTTCATTTGCGCGCTTTTTGCTTTCTTCGAGTAAATCCTCATACGCAAACGACTTGCCGATTTTAAAGGCTATTTCACGCAGGTTTTGCAAAGCTAAAATAAACAGCAGGTTTATCATCAAATCGGGAATAGCATCTTCCGTTCCGTGCAATTCCCCATCCAACTGCGGTGACCAGTCGTAGAAATTCCAATGATTCTCCCCTTCAAATTTGAGAACCAACCCATCTTTCCGATTGTTAATAAATACGTTTAATACTGAAATTAACTTATCGTAAACTTCTTCGGCAAGCGTAATATCACCCGTATTTTTAAGATATTCGTTCACTTGCATAAAATAGTAGAGCGAAAACGAAGGTATCGTCAAATCCATACCGCAGGGATAACAAATCGAAAGCAAGCTGTCTTCACGTCTATCTTGGCTGATAAGTTTCAAATTTGCTCAAACATAATCGGCGTTTCCATTCT
Organism: Clostridiales bacterium; assembly: GCA_015055785.1. Next base: position 592 of record SVHQ01000006.1, read on the forward strand.
CAAACGCGTGATATCCGCAAAGCGCTTGATTCCGCGAATCGTACACGTACAAGCATTGTTCACGCCACAGTGTATCCACGTAATGTTCCATCATACAAAGTTTCAACGTATTCACGCAAGCATTATATATCTTTTGGTCTAATGCATTGTCAAGAATTACTTGTTTTTCTTTGACGGGATATACTTGCGGAATCAAACCTACACACTCGATTTCAATGGGAGCTTCCGTATAGATTTCTATATAGCGACAGCCCAAACGGAGCATATAGTTTACGTACTCATTCTTACCTGCTTTCGCAATGTAATCAAAACTAAAATCTCGATGTTCTATTCTTTGACGAACGTGACCGTCTTGCAGGTCTTCTCCCCACGCAACAACAATAGTTTGAACGACAGGCGATACAAAATCGAGTGAAACAAGCCCTACCGTTTCCTTGCCAAAATCTATGATATAATGGTTATTTTCCGCTAAAACCACCCTACCATGTACGCATTCAAGCAATTCCAGCTTCTTTGTAGGACGTTCTATAAACGAGCAGTTTTTCTCTACAAGTGTCGCAGATTGCAATCCTTTCCCCGTAGTTTTCCACTCATCTTCTTGGGTAGCATCATACGCAAACGAAAAGCCTATCTGCCGTGTTACTAACTTCTGCAAGCCTTGCTTATACGCCACGCTATATCTTGCAAGGGTATTTTCACCGCTTGCAAGCACAACTTCGCCGTTTGATTGCAACTCAAAAATAAGCCCAGCTTTTGTTTTTATATACCGTTGGCTATCCGTTCCAAAATGCCAAACCAAAACCGAAATAGAGTTTTTGCCTTTCTTCAAATAGGGAGTTATGTCTATATCATCATACGATTTATACCACTCGTAATCACCGTATTGATTGCTTGAAACGTACTCTCCGTTAATATATAGCGTATAATCTCCATCACAAGAAAGAAGGCAATTTATATCGCCTTCTTCCCAAATAAACTCATCATAGAATTCGCCATATGTGTCGGGCTTGCACTCTTTTTCGACCCATATCCACTTCGATTTACCATACATTTTTCGTCTATCCATATAAAGACCTTTATAAAAAATTATCCTTTTATAAGATTATACATATCAAAATATCTACGTCCAAGCACATGTAAGGCTTGTCTGCAAAAATGTATATCATCACCATTTCCAGTTTTCTGATTGTTTGATAGCAAATCCGCAGTTTCAACGAATCCAGCATAACCACACTCTTTTACAACCATACGAATGACATTGACAATCGGTTCGCAACTATCTAAATTCTTACTTTTCCACTCATTCACAAAATCCCCTGCAATAAACGGCATATTTCCATAGCGAAAGCGCACGTCATTTATCATATCCGTTAATTGTTTATGATAAATTTCAGGTTTATTCCCCTCAAAAGCGTCGTGTTCGCCTTGATGCCATAAAAATCCAACAACTCTGTTTTCGGGGTTTAACGATAAAGCATATTCCACCATTTCGATCATTTTTGAATGCAAAATATTTCCCACTCCCCATTGTTTTTTGTAAAAACCCGTACCACCAACCGCGGCGCGAACAATGAGCATTTTTTTATCTTCTTTCAATAATCCGTTTTTTATATATTCTTCAGAAAAAGTAAGTGCAAAATCCCCATACTGTTTTCCGTCGACGCAACGTTCTTTTGCAAGCTCTATAGAAAAAGGCTTGTCCGCATAATCAATTTTTAAGCCATTTTGTAATATTGTTACTTCCTTTTCTGCACTTAAATACAATACCTTCTCTGAAGACACGTATTCTTTCAGCACAGGACCCAACCCCATTCCTTCTGCGTTAGACTGCCCCGCTTGAATTAAAATATCAAATTTTTCTTTTGTTAAATCCATAGATATATCTCCACCTTTTTCAATTATCTCTTTTCCGGGAGCAATATTATTTCCTTTAATGCCGCAGGGCAAGTCCAATAACCATGACTTGTAAGCCAACCTTCAACAGGACAAGAAGGTCCTTCATCTTTGAGCACATACCCATTCCAGTTTGCATAATAATCCCTTCCGTTTCCACCAGTAGAATAATAATCAATAGAAACATCAAAACCAATAGATGCCCCTGCCGTTAATGGTGTTTTCCCTACTCTCGGCATAAAAATTTCAAGAATATAGCCAAAATCAGTAATCTGTGCCGCACAAGTCCAATACTCCGAAACGTCAAAGCCTGTATATACGTAATTATTCCCATCTGCAGCCGCTGTAATTGCGTACGTACCGTCCTCAGGATTCGCTGAATAATTTACTAAAGACCATTCTCCTGTTATTGGATCCCTTAAGTGCGGTTCAGAGGAATAAACTTCCGATACCCAAAGATTGCATACATCGCCATATACCAAATCTCCATCGTATACATAACAAAGATAATATAATCCATTCTCATTCCATAATACATTTACGTAAGAAGTATCTTCATATATTTCGTCGCCATTGTCGAGGTGCTGATTTTTTACAGAAAATGTATACGAAGTATCCCAAATATTATCAATTTCTCCATCAATAACAGGCACATTTTCCGCCGCCACATAAGAAACATATCCTTCCAACTCTTCAAATTGTACATCCACTACAATGTCCGATGTTATATTATCTATAACAAACGCATTATCTTTTAATTTTTCGGTATAGTCTATGTTGTTAATTTTGAAAATTTTCACTTTATTGCCATAGTCTGGTTTCACAGTAATCGTCAACGATGCACCGTCGTTTATTTTTTCTTTATCAAAAACAACTTGTCCCTTACCTCTAATTACGCCAACCGTTGCCGAATATTCTTTCAAATTTCCTGTTTGTTGAAAACCCTCAAACTTCCCATCTAAAAATTCCCCCAAACTGCAAGAACATCCCAATCCAAGAACCAATAGAATGCTCAAAACGGAATAAATTTTTTTTCATCATTTTATCTCCTCATAATTCTTATTCCGGTTTTTTATCAAAATCCAATGTCAAATCGTAATCGCCTAATTTATTCACCTTAAAGCCGTTTTTCTTATATTCCTCGTAATCGAACGCTTCCAATTCATCAATGGCAAGTTTGTGGAATTCGTAGAAGTTATGCCACCATTCCCAGCCACTGCCAAGCTCATTGCCAAGGTATGCATCTGCAATATCGCAAGCCGTTTGCGGTGCTACGTAGAACGCACCCATAGCAAGTACGTTTACACCGTTACCCGTGATGGCTCTCGTTGCCGCAGGAAGACTTTCTACAACGCCTGCATGCACGTGAGGGCATTTGCTTGCCGCAATATGAATTCCCATACCCGTACCGCAGAAAATCAAGGCTCTTTCATAATTTCCTTCGGAAATTTCCGCGCCAACACGCAAGCCTACGCGATGGAACATCAAATCAGTGTCGTTCGGGTCGCTGTCCTTTTTTACACCAAGGTCAAGAATTTTCCAGCCCTTTTTCTCCAGGTGCTCTACCACTACTTCTTTCAAAGGGAAGCCTGCAAAGTCTGCGCCTACTACCAAATACTTATCTTTTACTGTTTTCATCTTTTTTCTCCTTAAATATTTTAATTATTTTTATTCTTTCAAATGGACAACAACGCAACAGCAACTATTCCAACAAACACGCCTATCCATTGCCACCAATGCATCTTTTCATGAAATACAAAGGCGGAAAAGAAGGTGGTCAGCGCCAAAGAGCCAATCGCAAGCGTTGGATAAATCAAGCTCGGCGAAAGGGACGACGTTGCTAAAAAAATCACAAACAAATTCAAAAAAGCATTGCAAATCCCTGCTGTTATCGGGAAATACCAACTGCCCTTTACAGTTTCAACAAAGTCCGTTTTATCCCCTTTGCAATATATGACAATGCACACAATCGCCGCCATTCCGATGGCAAGCATCATAAAAAAGTTACCGTATTGCTTATCAGAGGTCATTTGTTGGTTTTTTTGCACGATAGAACAACCTGCATTCCCAACAAATGCCATCATAACATAGCCAAGCCATTTCCAGCTGAATTTGCTCTCTTGTTTTTTCCCTGGATACAAACAAAGCCACAATGCCACCCCAACCAAAATCAAGCCGATTGCAACGATGAGCGTAAACGGTGCACTCCAAAAGAAAAATCCCCAAGCGGATACGCCAATTAGCGATAATTGGAAAATCAACGACGTCAATGCGACTGCACCCGTTTTTAGTGCATTAATTAGCCCGATATTACAAATTGCATAACAAAGGGCAAATGCGATGGCATAAGGCAAAACTCCCCAATCTAACGTTTTGTCGAATATAAATAGTACCGTCCAAAAAAGCGCTACGCAACCAAGCAGTAGAGCGTTATACAATTCCGTAGCTCGTTTACTGTTTATATTTTTCTGTTATAAAATGCTCCAAAAATACTCGAAGAAGCAACTAAAAACACACTGCTTATCAAATATACGTACGGCATTTTTCCTCCGAACTAAATTTAATTTCACACATTTTCTTTGATTGCAATATAGGCAAGCAATCCGCCCCAATTAAAAAAGCTCTCGCTGTTTTTATGGATAGCGCCGCAACCCATACCCGTTACATAATTATAATTTTCGTGGATGTGTCCAAGCTGCAACCATTCTTTCAAAAACAATTTCTTTGATTTTTCCGCTAAGATTTTTGCCGCCGCGCTTTCCCCTGCTTTTTTCAACGCCGCATACACGAGATAATTCATAGGCGGCCAAATGCTCCCACGCCAATAATCTTGTTCCACGCAGTTGGGGTCATTTTTAGAAACGGAAGGAAGCATATATTCCCCAAAAAACTCATTTTCATCATAAAAATGTTGCATAATGCGTTTCTTTTGTTCTTCATCGATATCGGCAAACAATGCGTAAAAATGTGTAGGCGAAATGCAATGAGAATACTCGCCCGTATCCGTACGTTTATTCAAAAACATCCCGAAATCATCATCCCATAAGGTTTGCAACGCCCTTTCTACTGCCTGTTTACGCGTTTCTAAAATCAAGAATTCTTCCGTCTTATTCAATTCTTTGGCTAACGTCATGAGATAATTGCAATCGCAAATAAACAAACCCATCAATCCCACGTCCGATAAATCCAACATATTCGTTTCTTTATTGAACGGAACATCATCATACATAGGCGAATTATCTAAACCCGACTCATATGCCGCCCCTTGTCGATTATGTTTTGCTGGCTTGAAATATGACAATTCCTCAGGCCATACGTCATCCGTACCCCAAGACATCGTCCCATCTTTTTGCCGTCTGTTTTCATAATACCAACTATTCCAAGCATATAGTTTTGGAAACGTTTCTTCTATAAACCATTTTTCCTGGTATTTATCATAAATTTGTTTTACTATTAACGATCCAACGCAAGGCTGAGAATGATCGTAACTTTTAAACAAATTTCCGCAAGAAAAATTCGGAACAAAACCGCGATCGGTTGTTTCCTCCAAGATCGTCAGCGCATTACCATATGCTCTCTCTTTATTGATTTCCGAAAACATCAAGGACGTGAAAAACATATCCCAGCCAAACATCGCATATCCGCCAGCCGGACGGCTCCACAACCGTGAAACTGTTGAAAATACTCTATCTTTATTCGGATCGTATACGGTTTCCCACGAGATAACGTCTATCATACCTTTATAACATTCCGAAAGATGCCCTTGCGATGCAAGCTCTTTTTCCAGCGACTTTCTCGCGTCCATAATAATCTTTTCGCCTTCTTCCAAGGAAACCTTTTGCGTGGAAAACAGCACGTTCCCTTGTAGTTTTACATTGATATAGGACGAATGAAGGTTCAAATAATTATCAGGTAACTCTTCGCCCGTCGCATAGACGTGAACTTCCTTATCCGCAAATTTGGCTTGTATGCAATCCGACTCGCGCGAAATTGTTCCACTGTGATTCCAAAGCATACAACATTCCGCGAACACAGACGTTGGATGCGCGTTCTTTTTCAAAGGCTCTATCAAAATATAGATATCGTCCCCAACCGCCGCCGTTCGCACCATTGCGGAAATCCCCGAAAAATCAACTTTCAACTCGGTGTAAGTGCCATCATAACTGCGAATACCAGGTGTCAATATTTCCCTGCCGTCATCCTGTTTTTCCCCAAAGATGACATCTCGCAAAATGCTTACGTTGTTTGACAGGAAAGCATAATCCTTAAACCCAATCCTTATAGAAAAACCATAAGGCATTAAAATATGCGCCAAAACGCTTGAACTATCCCACGTTTGAAATCCGCGAAATAAACGATCTTTTATTTCTTTACTATACAATTCATTCATTTTTTTTATCTCCTATATAAACGCAAAAAAACTAATCAGCCCTGATTGCGAATATGTTCCCAATTTAACACTTCATAATAGAAACCAAGTTCTACGTCATACGTTCTAAACTCGCTCGTTTCCTCCGCCCATTCGTAACCACGAGGACGCCACCAAACATCCCGTTCTCTATGGAATAATGCCTCGGAAAGACGAACCATCGAAGGCAATGGACGATAGTTCCCCTTTAATTGTTCGACAAAGCGAATTAATTTTGATAAATTTTTTCGTGCCATTTTTAAGCGATATACGCTGCTTTCTTCTACCCCTAATTTTTCGTGCATCCATTCTGCAAAGGCAATCGGTTCTTTATAAATCCCCTTCAAGGATTGCAAAATTGTCGCACACGCATCCAAATGCTTTTCAAAATCCTTTTGATTTGTATATTGTGATTTTGCCGCTTTATCATAGCATTGATGAAACTTATCAAACCCTTGCACCGCTTTCAAAATATAGCTATGGCAAACAGCCGCAATCTTCAAAGCATAGAAATATCCATCGTCCTTGCAAGCTTTTTGCGCCTGTTTATATAAAGCATTCAAACGCGCGACGAGTGCTTGATATTCATCCATTTTCCCGTCTAAATCGGTGATATTTTTGATATATACCGTCAAAGGATTATCCGTGTAAAACACCGATTTACGTATAGAGACCCCTTTTCTATCCGCAGGGAACATAGAAAGCAGCTCCCCGTAAAGATCCCCTGCCAAATGAAAATACTGCAAAAGCGCATCATCGTTCGTTGCGTAACGAACAAACAAATAATCTTTTTCAAATTTCTCACGGTCGCATTGACAAATAAACCCATTTTCATCTACGCCGCTCCACAGCATACACGCCCCTGCGGCTATGTTAAAATACGTTTGTTCGGCGTGATAGCCAAACCCGTTTATCCATTCGGTAATAATCCCGCCGCTTAATTTATATTTCAAAGTATCCTTAAACAACGCGCGTATATTCAAGTGCTGATCAAAGGACGGAATGGACGTCATGCACCCGTGCGTAGATGCCGCAGACACGATATTGAACTGCTTTTCCGCGAAAAACTTAATGGATTTTTCACTCTCACCCGTGTACCACCAATCGTAAATGAGGGTACCATGTCTGAGTTCATTGAACATTTCAAGGTTTTTTTCTAAATATTTTTCATCGCAGAGTTTGCCGTCATATCTATTCTCGCCCGATAAAGTCAAGAGCATATCGCCCCATATACCCATAATAATTCCCTTCGTGGAAAGATAATCGCGGATTTTAATAAAATAGGAAAGCAGTACACCCGTTCTGCCTAAACGTTCGTATTCCTGCAAGCAATATTCATCCCCGCCGATATGTTCGACTTCATCCCCGCCAATATGGATAATTTCCGGCTCAAAAGCATCAATAATATCATCCAAAGCACGAAAAACAAGTTCGTTTGCTTTTGGATTGTTTGGGCAAAGCGCTTTTGCCGTAGAAACTTTTGCACTGTTTTCCTTGTCCATATTTTCTTTCAAATCATTCAAGAGCTGAATGGAAAGGAAATCGGAAGTATGCCCTAAAACGTTGCAAGCAGGGATAATTTTTACGTTATACCCTTTTGCAAACGCTACAATTTCCTTGGCATCTTGTGGCGTCATCATATCCTTACCGCAAATAGGCGGTAAAGAAGGAAATGCAAAATCCCATTCCAAGTATAAATACAAATAATTTATACGTAATTTAGCAAGCTCAACAATATGTTTTTTCAGCCAATCCGCACGGTATTTTACATTGATTTGCGCATAGGAAACCTGCGCCCCTCGATGAGAAGTTTTAGGGGTATCTTTTATGCAAAGGCAGGGCAGGTATGCGTTGAATTGATTTTTTATCATATGCAACGTAATTGCACCGTACAAAAAACCTGCATAATTAGACGCTTCAATGAGAATTTTTTCCTTGCAAATTTTTAAGGAATATTCTTCCGCCAAAAAGTCTTTTTGCTCTACAAATTCAACTTCAAAATCCCCTTCTTGCGCGATAAATTCACCGATCGCTCCCATCGGATTTTTACAATAAGGCTTTGCCGTCACATATTCGTCAAATATTTGCACTTCGCTTGGAAATGGCAAAATTTTCAAATCTTTGGCTTGCAACATACTATTATTTCTCCTTGTTTTATAACGTAATGCCTTTGAATGTAAGCAAACGTTTTTGTTCTTCCGTCAACGCATCCAAAGCAATCGGCTTATCTTGTTCTCTTAATCCTTTTTGATTGATATCGCCAAGCAAGCTCCAACTGCGATTGCTTTCGCCTTTCGCATAGTCAGAATCCTTCGGTTCGCAATAGTTTTTCGTATAATTTGTGAAATCGATAATTCTTTCTTGACTTGTCAATAAGTCCTTTTTAATCGCCATACGGAATGTATCGTTCATATACCAAGAAATTTGCTCGTTGGCTAAACTTCCCCCAACGCCCATGCCTTGATGCACGAAACGATAATCCAATCCTCTGTTGTCCTTATTGACTTCGCGGAAACGTTCGCCAAGTTCCCCAAGCGTAATAATTTCCAAATCAGGATACTTTTCCGACAAACGCTTAAAGAATGTATACACCGTATCCCCGTCAAAATGCATTGCGTGCGAACCGTCTTGTTCAATCAAACAAAGTTCCCAAATGCTCGCCGCTAAACCAAAATTCCCGTTTCTATAAAAATTCTCGCCCAGCATTTGATCGGCTGTATTGAGCATAATCTCTATGCCTTTTTCATTCCCGTAAGGACGAAGTGTTTCAATCGGTCCGCAACCCATACGGCTGTTATACCCCTCTGCCGTTATTCCGCAGTACGTCGCGCAAAGAAAATCCACCGTCCAGCCGTCAAAATTCACGCAATCGATAAAATCTTCCGTGTTTTGCGCTGGTTTGCAAAAATGTTCTTTGGACGGATAATAGGGATAGCAAATAGAGCCTTCCCCGTCTTGATTATCCACATAATATTGGCTGAAAATATTACCTTGCGCAACGTGAATGCCACGATTGGACAAATGTTCTAGCACTTCCGACGGCAAAAAACCGCCAATCACCGATTTCGGCAAATACTTTTCACCCATCATATTTTTCAAAAGCTGTAACGCTTCGTCAATATGTGCTTTGGCTTGCACTCTCGGTATGTAAGCACCCACAAAATAACCGCCGATAATATACGTGATATCATCCCCATACACGTTTGCATATTCTTTGGCAAGACGGCGAAGTTCTTGATATTGCTCGCTTTCATCTTGCAATGCGGAATGGCTAAATGCAATGGTAATCTTTGCGGACGGCACCGCTTTCGCAATCGCCTCACGGTACTTTTTCAAATTTTGCGGTGTGTTTTCCGCACGTTCATCAAACCCCAAATAGACGTTTGGCGCGACTTCGATTTGATTTAACCGTACAATAATGGTAAAACAATAATATCTACCCGTTAATTTTTTATCCATTGATAATATCCCTCACGAAACAATCCAAAGCCGTGTCATCCAAGTCCAATTCATGTTTTCCGTCAAATTCCTTAAACGTCAACACATCCGAATGTCCTGCTTGCTTTACATAATTTTCCAAACGAGCGCGTTCAAACTGACAATCGCTGGCAGGAAATGCTTCATCTTCTTTTGCCACTTCTATATACAGCTTTCTCGGCAACACCAAAGACGCCACTTCCGTATCAAAGAATGTATTTTCCGCGTTAAAGTACGTCCAATCATGCCAATTATGTTTCGTTCTATCACTAAACCAACAAGAAGAATACGTTGCAAAAACACGTGTATCCAACGCACCAAAATGCAATGCATACATACCGCCATAGGACAAACCGACTACGCCTACTCGCTGTGTATCCGTTTCTTCATCCTCCATCCACCAATCGAGCATTTTACGCAAACATTGCACTTCAAAAGCCGTAATACTGCCCCCTAATTGCAACAATCTGCGATTCAGCCAGCCTCTATCGTTTTCACTGCCATAGATTGCCGAATTCCATAAAAGCAGCTGCGGCGCAAAAACTTTCACGCCCGTACGCAACACTCTATTTACCATATGGTTATAATTACTGCTATCCACAAACAAATCGCCAAGGATTTCCGAAGAACCGCCGCCGCCATGCAACGCGATAATCAATTTTTCCTTTTTGGTCGGTTTTTCTTCCTTTTCATACAAAATACCGCTAAAAGGAATAGTGCCGTTCAATAAGAACGTGTATCTCGTACTGCGCACTCCGTTATGCACGAGTATCAGTTCCTTTTTCAACAAAGCCGTCTTGCCCCAGTCGTCCATTAAGGGTTTACCCAATATGGTTTCCAAAGCTTTACGTCTTTCTTCCAAAGGCAACGCAAGAATAGCATCACGATTTTTATGCGTTTCTTTCGAGCAAGCGTTCACGTACTGCAAAACACTTTCCGCATAATCATTTCGAGAGGGAATGTCCCTTATTTCAAACGCTTCTTTAAGGGGCGGTTTTTTATCTCCGCATACGCCGAATAAATTGTAATAATATACGGGCAATGCGCTCCAACCGTGGCAAAGACTGCCTGCGTAATGGAAGTCCTCCTCCCCTTTAATCGTTTCCCAGAAAGACGTTGCACCGCAATCGAGCATATAGCCATACGTCGCATCGATATCTTCCAAAATGAGTTCCGTATATTTTTCTTTATTTGTTTTCAACAAAGCATCATAACGGAAAATGCTCATAGATAAGGTATTTTTCACCCAATCCGTGTTATTATCCGCTAATTTTTCGCAAATAATTTCCGCTTGTTCTTTATCGCAAACTTCCGCCAACACGCAAAGCGCATTTGCCAACTGACTGTAATCTTCTCTATCCGAATACGTTTGGTATAAACCTGTTGCTTGCACGTAGAAGGTTTCGTGCATTTTTTTATTTAAGGCAATACGTAAATCTTGATAATGGAACACTTTTTGATAATTTTGCGTAAGCGCAAAAAGGGTAGCTGTTTTATCCAAGGCAATTGATAAAAACGCATTGATTAACACATCGTATTCGTTTCTTACCTTTTTACTGCCGTCCAATTCAAAGAACGCGCCGTCTAACACGCCTGCCCATTCATAGAAATGCCAAATGCCTTCTTCGCTGACCGTCTTAAACAAACCGCTTTCATCCACTTTATCCAAGAAGAAACTCAACATTTTCTCAATCTTTGGCAACATTTCCAACGCCAAAGCGGTGTCTTGGGTAAATTGCGTATATTCAAGCACCATCGTCGCGAACGCAAGCGAGAACGATGGAATGGTGATAGGCACGTCGGCAGGGAAACATAATTCAAACAAACCGTTTTCTTTTTGCCCTGCTGCAATCAAACGTATTGCCGACGCCACACATTCCGCGTTGTCAAAACCATAATATCCGCAAAGCATTTGATTTCGCGTGTCCATGATATACATAGACTGCTCTCTCCAAGGGCAATCTTCGTAATGTTCGTGCAAGCAAAGCTGTAAAGTACGCAAAGAAGTTTCGTAAATTTGCTTTCTTCTGGGATTGTCAATTTGATAAGGTTTTATTGTCAAGGGATATTCCGTTTCTCTTAAACCAATCCAACCAAGTTCCGCTTCCCCTTCGATAATTTGCAAATATCTGCAACCCAAACGGCGGAACGAACCTAAAAATTCTACCCATTCGCCATTACCAATCAATTCCACGGTGAAATCTCTGCCGTCAATGAAATGACGCACACCGCCGTCAACGATATGTTCCCCGAACGCAACAACAATCTTTTCGCCAGCATTCGCCTTAAATTTTATAGATAAAAATCCACAGCTTTCACGGCCCAAATCGTAAAGCTGCTTTGCTTCATCGATCAATTCCCCTTCCGTTATCGGCTGTAATTGCAATTTTTGATTAGGGCGCTTGATTAAATTTTGACCAAATCCTGCCGCCGACACAGCGCTTTCCCAAACGTATTTTTGCGTTCTGCTATCATAACAATAAGAGAAACCAAGCTGCACCGTAATAATCTTATTTTTATGGCTGACAAAGCCCTGCGCAAGCGCTGAACGCATACCTGCCCTGCTGTAAGCGAGAATTTCGCCCCTTTCATTTTCCATTTCAAACAACAATCCCGCCCCGCAATCTTTGTAGGTGGAAAAGCTTTTTCCGATATACCACGCTATAACAAGCACTTCATTTTCGCCTTCTTTGAGATAAGAAGAAACGTCCAATTCATCATACACTTTATAGTGCGCAAAATCCGCATATTGCCCAAACGCCACAAGCGTACCATTGATATACACGTTATAATCGCCTGCGACAGAAATACGCATTGTTGTTTTTGCAATTTTATCCACGTGAAACGTATCGTAAAACGCGCCGTATTCATCCGATTCAGGTTGTTTATTCAGCCAAATCCATTCCGCTTTTTTCATATCAAAATTCCTTTATTTCCTTAATTACGCCATCTTCCATAGATTCATCCGCTTTATACACGCAAAGATGTCCATAGATGCTATCTTGAATTTTTGTACAAGAAATGCTGGGTTTTTCTTTTCTCAGCATACGGATAAAGTCGATAATAATCCCTTCATCACCGCCTGCATGGTGGTCGTTTTCGGGAATATCCTTGCGCACGTCATAGCTCTTTTCGGTATATTCAGCCGTTTCAAAATCATATTTACGCACGTGGTATACGCAAGTTTCTATCATACCGTCGATTTCCCCTTCCGTACCCATTACGCGAATCGTTCTGCAAGGTCTAATTGCGCCTTGAATCATACTATGCGTTGCCGTACTGCCGTTCCTAAACTGCATAATCACCGCTTGATGGTCCACCAAATCCGATTTCGTCTTGAACGCGCATTCGCCGTGTGGATTAAACGTCTTTAAGGACTGCGTTTTCTCTTCACGCGTAGCCTGTTCGTAAGGCTTGTTCAAGCATTGCCAAGAATACCAAGGGAATCTATCATTTTTCACATAAATCGACTGCGCGGAATAACGGCAATCGTTTACGTGGGGACAATCCACCAAACATTTCGTCCCTGCTTGCACGGGTGCTTTTTCGGGTACAATGAAATCTCTTCCGCCAAAGCTCGCCACCTTTGTGGGCTGTGTGGTGTTATTTAACCAGCAAAGCAAATCCAAATCGTGACAGCATTTCGCAAGCAACATCGAACTTCCGCACTTTTCACGACTGTTCCATTTTCCGCGGATATAGGAATTTGACGAATGGGCAACGCCTACGTTTTCACTTGTTTCAATATGTACGATTTCCCCGATTTCGCCCGATGCAATCACTTCTTTGATACTGCGATAAAAAGGCGTATAACGAAGCACATGGCATACCATCAGCAAACAGCCGTTTTCTTCCGCTATACGTTGAATTTCCAACAACTGCTCGATGTTATTCACAACGGGTTTTTCCAACAACATATGGTAACCTGCTTTCAAAAGCGGAATTGCCGTTTGATAATGATATTCATCCATCGTGGCATTGACAACGCCATCCGCTTGAATACCCAGCGCTTCACGCTTAGAAAGAAATTCTTCCACGCTCTCAAAACAATGCGCTCTCGGAACTCCGTACATTGCTGAACCTTCTTCCAATTTATTTATATCAGGATCGACGATTGCCACCACCTGCAAATTTTCAGGCGCTTGCAAGGCATATTTACAATAGCACGTGGCGCGTTCGCCGTTGCCAACAATTACAACTTTAATCGGTTTCATATTCTCATCTCCTTATCCGTCGTTAACAAATACGTCAATGCATCTGCATAAAAACGGTAAATAAAATCATTCGGGTGATTAAAATTATTCCCCGAAATTTCACAATACGCCTTCGTTTGCAAATAGTACTCCGTAATAGAAAGCATATCCATAAAGGCGTAATTTTCCTTTTCGCACAACCCTTTTAACTCAACGCCGTATTCCTTTCTCAACAGCAAATGATACAATTCACTGTCGGGATTTGGCAATATGGAAGAAATTAAAAGCACCGCGCAATCTTGATTTTTGCGTTCCTGCAAAATTGTACGCACGTTTGCCATATATTCTTCGCACGGCAAATCCGCCGTAGCGTCATTCATACCAAACGCTACAATCAACAAATCACATTCTTCAATCTTCTCATTTGCGCACTCCGCGCCCCATTCCGTACCATAACCCGATCTTGAACGATTGATAAGGGTTATTTTTTCATTAGAATAATACGCACGCGCATTCAAAACGGCTTGTTCATACCAAGCCTTCTCAAACGGCGGAAATGCCCCTTCGCCGCTGGAATTCGCCGCGTTGGAAATGCTATCGCCGTATAAGATAATCTTCACTTCTTCCCCGCGCTTTGCTTTATCACGCAAAGCAGAAAGCGCTGCGGGATAATACGCCGTTTGCGGAAAGTTTGGCGTTTCGGCAAGGTAGGTGACACGATATTGGAAAGACGCCAACTGCGCCACGTCCATCAATAAAACGTCAAAAATTTTATACTCCGCACCCGTATGTTTAATATGAGCAGGCAGGTTTTTGACGTACAGCCATTCCTTGTTCATAAAGCGCGCTTTATCGCTTTTTAACAACAACGTATTGTTTTCCACAACAAAGTCTTCTTCCGACAGCGCTTCGTCGGTGATGGGGTTATACACTTTCAAAACAGCAATAGGACGCTCAGAAAGCGTGGCTTTCACCACCCCGTTCTCTTGAATGAAAACAACGGGTTCTTCTGAAATCGTCCTATTGTCGTAAACAGATAAATACATCTCTTTCATTTTTTATCCATTTCTTTTGCTCACGCAAACACTAATTCATCGTTTATTTTTTGAATAATTTGATCCAACTCTTCATTGCTTACCATCCCTGCTGTTAAGGTTGTAAAAATATACAACGGGAACGAATACGCAACGTTTTTCAAGAAATCGTTTTCATCAATTTCTCTTCCCTTAAATCTTAAATGATAGCTTGCATCATCCAAAGCCGCTTTCGTGATAAATTTAGAAAGGTATTTCGCAATCAATTCAGGACCATTGCCTACCTTTATCAACTCGCCTACCTTGGTATAACGCGTACATCTAAATTTTTGAGCAATATCCACGCTCGTTTCCCACAGCACAGTTTCAGCGTCCTTACGAACAGAAACGATGTACTTCCCTGCGTGCAAAGCGTATTCTTTTGCCATAGCGTCGTATCTTTCAAAACATTCCGAATCCAAAAGAATTTCCACTGTTTTGCTTTCATTAACGTTCATAGCAACTTTTGCAAAGCCTGCTAAGGTATACGTGTCGTCCATTTCGTGTTGCAAATATACCTGCACAACTTCTTTCCCTGCACACTGACCAATATTTCTCAGCGTAACGTTTACGGAAAATTCTGTGCCGTTTTCCACCGTCGGCTTCACTTCCACTTTATCGTAAGCAAATTTTGTGTAGCTCAACCCATATCCAAAAGGATAACAGGTCTTTACGCCGTTCGCATTATAATACTTATACCCTACCTTTTCCCCTTCTTTATAACGGACTTTATTTTGCCAGTCCACATAATAATCCTTAGGGAAATAATCGGATAATTTGAAAGGGAAGGATTCAGACAAACGTCCGCTTGGATTCACATCCCCAAAAAGAACATCGCAACAAGACTCGGCATACGCTTCGCCTGCATACCAACATTCTACAATGGCAGATGCAATGCGTTGCACCTGACCAAGCTCTACCGTAGCACCGTTCGTCAAAACGACGATAATTTTTTTGTTGCTTGCGGATAATTTATCCAAAAGCGCTAACTGATTTTCCGGCAACGACAGTTTTTTTCTATCGTACCCTTCCGATTCCGCAAAAGAAGGCAATCCGGCGAAAAACAAAATGGTATCGCCTTGTTTCACCATTTCCAACGCTTCGCCTTCCAAAAGTAAATTACGCTCTTCATTCTTCACGGAATAGCCTGCGGCATAAGGCAATTCATGCCCCATACGCGCGCACAATTCTTGATAGGGCGTAACAACCGATACGTTTTCAATTTCCGCACAACCGCCGCCTTGAATACAAGGATTGCCAGCCAAACCGCCCACGATAACAATACGCTCTTTTTGAGAAAGCGGTAACGTTTGATTATCGTTTTTCAATAAAACAATACTTTCTGCTGCAAGCTTTCGAAGCAATTTTTTGTCGTTTTCCTTGATGCGTTTTTCTTGTTGACATTTTTCCAATGCCGACAAGACGTAATCCAACGCTCTTCCCAAATCTTCTTCCGAAATCAAGCCTTTATCCATGGCGTCTTGTACTTCTTTCCAAGAAGTATCTTCATCGCCTGGCATATTGATGTCTACGCCTGCTTTCAAGGATTTCCAACGATAGTTTACACCGCCCCAATCGGAAATAACAACCCCTTTGAAGCCCAACAGCTTTCTTAAAACGTATTTAAGCAAGTGTTCGTTTTGGGACACAAATTCCCCGTTCAAATTGTTATAAGACGTCATTAAAAAATCGGGTTTCGACTTTTTAAGCAACACCTTAAACACTCTCACGTATGTATCCATAACGACATCTTCATCCGCATAAACCTGTTGTGTGAAACGATTGGTTTCTTGATTATAACAACAATAATGCTTTACGCAAGCGGACGCGCCCGTACTTTGCAGTCCGTTGATATAGGCAGCGCCCAACGTCCCTGCAAGATACGCATCTTCGGAAATATACTCAAAATTGCGTCCGCATAAGGGATTGCGTTTTATATTGACGCTTGGGCCAAGCAAAACGTCAACCCCTTCTGCATTACAGTCATAACCAATAGCTTCGCCCATTTCATAAAGCAACGCAGGATCCCAACTGCTGGAAACAAGGCTCATATTTGGATAACAAACTCCCCGTTTCCTTACACCGTGCGGACCGTCGCTCATAACGAAATACCGCCAATTTTGTTTTTGCGCTACAATTTCGCCGCTCTTTCCGTTGAGCAATTTAATTTTTTCTTCTATTGATAATTTTTCTTTACTTAACATAATAATTACGAAATGCCTAATGCGCCTTTATACGAAACAAGCAACGTTAATTCCGACAAAGATACTACCCCAACGTATTCAGCGTTTCTAATAACTTCTGCCGCATATGCAAGGTGACCGCCTGAATAGTATTTAGAATAATTCTGCAAAATCATAAATTGAGGCGTAATGAGCGCGGACGTCAAGTGTTTGTTATACATCGCACGCGTTGCACCCGAAATCGATTCGTCCGCCTCGTTTTCCGCGAGCGCTTCCTTCATAAGATTTTCGCATTTTTCCAACATAGCAATGGGGAAATATTCCGCATTATAGAGCGTCGAACCGTCATCATCTCTAAACGGCATCCAGAAATCAGGTTCTTCTGCTTGCAACAATGCAAAATGATCATCAAACACTTGCATCATTTCCGCTACCTTTTTGCTACCCTTTTCGCCGAAATAATGATATAAGAACTCATCAATCAACGGTTGCACTTTGATTTCAGGATCCCAAAGCAATTTTGCCGCAACGTACGTATGCATATCTGCTTGCCAACTGCCAAAACCGTGATAGTTATCTTGCATCATCATATAACGCACGCCCGAATCACGATAATATTTCAAATTATTCGACCATTGACGCATACTGGGATAGTAGTGTAAATAGTTACCGAAGTTGGTTTCGTACGTCCACACCATAAAGTTATCACAGATCGCTCTCCATTGTTCAAAATATTCACTGCTGCCTGCGGGTTGATTTTCATCGTATGCAGGATAATACATATCCAAACCAATCGCAGCGTAACGAATAGATACGTTTTTTCTAGGAATAACCGATTCGTGCACTTCAACGTAGCCGCCCTTGCCGTCAGGTTTTACGGGTGCTTCCACCGTATGCAAATATGCCCAGGTTGCAATCGTAATTTCTCTATCTATCCCATTTTCCTTTGTCCACTTGTTGATTTCATCCGACAAAACGTTTACAAAACGAATTAAAATACCCGATTGTCCGCCATAAAGCGCTGCCGCTTCTTCCGAACGAGGCGATTGGTCATACACAGCCCAGTCGTTATGTCCAAAGAAGAACACCGATGCACTGGGATCGTCAAGAATGAATTTTTTTAAGGATTCCAACGCGACCTTCGCCACGCTGACATCCATCGTTTCATCCAATTTACCATCGTCTGTAATACCATTCGTCAAGTTTAATTGACAAATCGTACCTGCTGCGTCTCGAATTGTATTGCCGTTTTTATCCACAGCATAAAATTCAGGATGTGTTTCATACCATTCCGCAGGATTTACCCAATAGAACGAATTATGAATGGTGTTGAACCACGGATACCCAGGCAACATATCGTGCAAGTTTTGATACTCGTTTTCGTCAACCGACGTAAACCAATCGGTTCTTCCGCCGTACATATCGCCAATAGTTCTTTCAGGTGCATTGAAACGCAAACGCGCATACAACTTATCATACGTTCTCATCGAGTCGGAGAACAAGTTTCTATATGCAAATGCGGGTGCGTCCACAACGTCCATACTATACAAAGGCAAATCTTCCACTTCGGGAATATGCGTTATTTCATTAGAAATGAAACGGATACCAAGCATTCTTTCCAAGAAATCGTATACACCATAAAGAATACCGCGGTCGTTTGCGCCCGTGATGTAGAGATTTTTCCCTACCGTTTTCATAATAAAGCCGTCTTGGTTGAGTTCTTCCGCATCTACTTCAATCCCTGCTTTTTCCAAAAGAGTGGTGTTGCCGATTGAAATATATCTTGCATTTTCGTCATAAGAAACCTTCGTATCCACCGTTGAATTTAATGCAGCCGACGTGGATTTGTTAATGAATTGCACCAATTCAGATGCAGCATACTGTTCAGCCGAGCTGGCTTGTGCGGAATACACAATCGTATATTCCGACACGCCGTCTTCTACAATCATATCTACAACCGTTGACGTATCAATGTTATCGTCCTTTTCCGTTTCCTCAATAGCCGGAAGGGAAGATCCTTGATTGCCAAAGAAATTGCAGCCTGCAAATGAAAACAGAGAAATAATACTTAATAATAAAGCTATATTTTTGATACTTTTCTTCATCTTATTTCACCTCGATATAGTAGATTGCTCTCGTTTGGTTGCCGCTTGCATCGATTGCAAGGTAAACAACCTTATACGTACCTTTATAGGTGAAACGATAGCTATCGCCTGCACTTACAATCGTATTTCGATATTGAGGATCGTAAATCAAAATCTTCAACGTTTCCTTTGCATCGTAATTATCCGTTGCCGTAGCGCCCACTACCGTCATCACGTCGCCAAGAAGGGCTTCCGTAATCATCGCGCCGTTGAGCGAAATGCTGGGAGGCGTTTCATCTTTGATTTCAAGGAATACGGTCTTCGTTGTTTTTTGTACGAATGCGGTGTCAAACGTTTCGTAAATAATCGTATAAGTACCATATTGATTAGGAACGAACGTGAACGTTTCATTCAATACCTGCTGTGCACAAATGACACTTCCGTCCGGCGCAACCACCATCGTGCGAACGTTATATGCGCCTTGAAGAATATCATATGCTTTCGTAGGTTCTACGTTATACGCAACGCCATACGCGCCTTGTACGGTTTCCTTATCCATAGGAACACTAATCACGGGTTGAACGGAATCTCTGCCCGTCAACAAATAGGTCGTAAAGCTTTCGTTCGATACCGCTACAAGACGAACGGTGCTGTTTTTCGTTACACCGCTGACAAGCACTTTTACGTACACAGCTTCACTCGTAAAGCCTTGGAATACATCCCCATTCACGCTTTCCGTAATATTGAAAATCACTTTGGACGTTACGTCTTCTTTGATAACCAATCTATCCGCTTCATAGAAGAACGTGAAAGGTACGCCAGCCGAAAGCGAACCGCTGAGCAAGTAGTAATCCCCCTTGCCGTTCAGCTGAATTCTTACCTTCGAACGATCGTATTCCGTAACACGGATAAATAAGGAAATATCCGAATTTGCCGAGTCGGTCAAATAGATATCCATATGGCTAAACGCACACGTAGGCGTTGCGAAATTCAACTTCAAATAGTTATGAGAAACTGCATTCACAAGTTCAAAATAACCATCTTTTTCAAAAGTGAAATGTACTTCGTCTCTAAATCTACCGCCCGCCGAATACTTCCCATCCGTTTCGATAATATCATTTAGATTTTCGTAAACGTTAATCGTATAGGAATATTCTTCCGTCTTTCCTGCACAGCTTACTTCATAACGAACATTTAATACGTCATCAGTGTTTTCAACTTTATAGGAATTACCGCTTAATTGTACGCCGTTCACAAAAATCTTTTGCGTAGGTACATTGTCGCCTTTTCCGTTGAAATCATAAACCGTTGCATCTTCAAAAACAATCGTTCTTCCCTTAGGAACCGAGCCGTATCGTTCTTCCACTGTAATACGCATTTCATCCACCGAAACAGGAATGATCAACGTTTCTTGCTTTTGTTGGCCAAGCCAATCCACAACGGTAACGTTCAATTGAATTTCACCGACTTTGTCGATATAAATCTTGCCTTTTGCATCGGGAACAACCACTTGGCCGTTATAAACAACTTCCGTCGAGATAGCAATTTTACCCGACATACCGCTTACGAGAATTTCAGGAACTTCAAAATATTTACCCGTAATAGGCGTGTTATAATTCGCTGTTTTTATCGCTACGGTAGGTTGACTTTCATAAACGGTAAAGGAAAGCGTTTCTTTCGCTACGTTTCCTTTTCTATCTTCAGTTGAATACTTAATGGTGTAGTCGCCTGCCTGCATAGGAATAAATTCCTCACCGTTATATGCCACAGCGCTGTCATTCAAGAAAATTTCAACGTTTACAGGTATTTCGCCGGATACCACGTCATTGGCACGCGCCGCAGGAATTTTATAAGGCGTACCGACCAAGCCGTACGGCATCTTTGTTTTATAATCCGCATCCACATCCAAAATGAGTGCAGGCGCAACCGTATCACTAATGGAAACACCCGAAACGCTTTGCCCAGCAACTTCCGTTACGATAATAGAGGCACTTTCACCTGTAAGCGTACCGAATTTAATCGTCATATACACTTCGCCCGTTGTAAAGCCATTCCAAACGTAATCCGAGCCACCGCACCAAACGGGATTATCAAAATCCATCAGCGTATATCTGCCTTCCCCTTCAGACGTCAAGTCAAGCACCATTTGACGTTGAGGATAATCCATCGTGAAGGAATAAATTTCCAAACCGCCCGTTGTGTTTTTCATTTGCATGGAATAATGATTTCTCATAATCCCTGCAAAGAAATATTCATCACCAATCTTTACAGGTCCGTTTACGCCCGTCAACACCCAATTTTCGTTATCAAACGCATAGTATCTAACGCCATTGAATGCGGAAACGTAGGTAAGATTATCATGGAAAGGCGAGCACTTAAACTGGATGCCCACGCTGTTATCCTTGTCGTGAACGTCAGTGAGAATAATCTGCAAATCGTTTGCATACCCAATATCCCCCGCAACGTACGGGAAGAAGGAAAGCAAATTCGTGCTTCTTGAAATCGTGTTCAAGTCAATAACGTTTGCAAACGTGTACGTCGCACCAGAAGACGATGCTTGCAGGAATACGCCATTGCCGTCACGCAAACAAATTTCAGGAAGTTCCATTTCCGCTACGGGGTCTTTTGCAAGCGCCGCAACTTCAAATAAGTCAGTTGTGAAAATATCACAAGGCACATCATATTGTTCCATCAACGTTTGCCCGCCGATTTGCACCGTCACGATGTAGGAATACGTGCCCGTTTCATTCGCTACGAACGAACCCGACGAGAAATCAACCGCTCTGCTAGAAGGCGTATAGATTTCCACGTTTGCTTCCACGCGTTCTGCACCGTTATACGCGTACACGGTACCCACTTCTATCGTTTTTCCAAGCGAAATGCTCTTAGGGGGAATGTACGCAATTACGGGCGCATCTACAACTTCTATATAGTTCACAGAAGTAGAAATATACCCAAAAATATCTTCATAAGAATAGATGATGGCGTAGTCACCTGCTTTTTCAAAGCAATATTCTTCTTGTTCACCATCCGTCAAAACATCAATAATTTGATTATTGTATTCTACGTAAATATTATAGGGAATTTTTTGTTTTACTGCGGAAGATACGTTCGCTGTAGGCAAAGAAATAATTTCCCCTGTTTTATATTCGTTTTCAAAGGAAAATTCATAATCATACGTCGTTGCAGGTACTTTTGCAAATACACGCAACGTTAAAATCGTACCGCCGTTGCGAATGGTGTAATCCCCTTCTCTCATGGGCGTAAACGTACCATTATCCGTCGTGATTACATTCCCCAAAGGGTCTTTTACCGTCATATACGAAGAGTAATTTTCAATGGTATATGCACGATATGCCAAAGCATAATCATAAGGTTCATCCGTTGCGGCATACGCCGTTTTTGCCTGAACGTTCGTCAACGCAAAACCGCCCAATACAGCCAAACACGAACAAAGGAATAACTTATTGATAATCTTCTTTTTCATCATCTTATTTTTCCTCCTTGCGTTTTCTCGCCAAAAGCGCACCCGTTGCAAGCATAAGAGAACCCATCGTGCCTTCCGCTACCATACCCATACAACTTGTACTTCCAGAAGGTACTTCCTGCGTTGTGTTTCCGCTGCCCTTTGCTACGGTGAAATTATATACTTCTTTTGCAACGTTCCCGCCGCCGTCCGTCACCGTAATTTGCAACTTATACGTACCTGTTTGAGAGAAGGTAATTGCATTGTTTTGAATGGAAGAAGTCATCACTTTACCATTACAAATCAACTGATAGCTTACTGTTGCCATAGAAGCGGTGTTATCTTTAATTTGCGGAATCAAAGACAAAGTATCCCCCACCGCATACGTTTCTTTCAATTTCAGAGTAAACGTAGGAGACGTGGTATCTTGGACAATCAAAGTAGCGTATTCATAGGATTCAACACCATTTCTATTCACAAGATAGCGAAGAAGATATTCACCCATTTCTTCCGCAATAAAAGTATAAGCATTCAACATTGTAAGCGGCGTGGTGTAACCCGTGTCCGTTCCCTTAAAAACTTCCACTTGATAGGATTCCCCTTCGCCCATATGCAACAATGGCAACGTAAC
This sequence comes from Clostridiales bacterium, assembly GCA_015055785.1. The sequence goes on from SVHQ01000006.1 coordinate 24,000, forward strand.
ACCGCTCTCTGCATATTCAACTGTATATGTATTTTCCTGAGCATAAGCCGTTTGCACGTTTTTTGCGAAAGGGAAGTAACATACTGCCGCCAACGCCAAAGCGCACAAGAACACTTTTCCCTGTTTCATAAAATCACCTCATTTTCATATTTTAAGATTGGTTTACTACTTGCCCTACCCCTTCAAACCGCCTATCGTTAATTTCGAAGCAATCAATTTTTGCGAACAAGCAAAAAGGATTGTCGTAGGCACCATGCAAATAATAAATCCTGCCATAATTTGCGGTATCGCCGCGCCGTAATTTGCAGCATCTTCTTGGAATAAATACATGCCATAGGAAAGGTTTGCATAAGAAGGCAACCATAACATGAATGTGCCGTAATCGTTCCAAGTGCTTAAAAAGTTCATCAAAAAGATTGCCGCGAATGTGGGGAGCATCATAGGCATCATAATCATAAACATTGTTCTTGCGTGCCCTGCGCCATCGATAAACGCCGCTTCACTGTAATCCATAGGGATTGCTTTCCAACCAGCATAGAACAGCATAAACCACATCCCCGAGAAACAATACCCAGGCGACATAAGAACGGTCAACCAAAGATTATCATACATACCAATCGCTTTTCTAATAACCATCCCTATACCCGTAGAACCATAAATAGGCATAAGCATAACAAAAATGCCCAATGCATATAAGAAATTTCTGCCTACCCATTCATATTTAGACATAACATAGGATACCATCAACGTATAAAAAAGCGATACAAACGGAACACCAAATGCCCAAACCACACTCACTACCAGCATATCCCAAAAATTGTACATAATATAGCCGCGAGTGGGAGAAAGCAATTCAATATTCAAAAATTCCATCGCTTCGGAAAAATTTTGCCAACGAATTTTTTTAGGAAGCGCAAATGAGTTTTCGAAGTATTCAATCGGCGATTTTACAGACGTATAAAATTGCCAAAACAAGATAATTAATAATGAAACACAAAAAATAAACATACAACTTATAACAAAAATCTTCAAGATTCTGTTCAAAGTTTTATTCCCTAACTTATGTAACATACTCATATCATCACCTCAATAATCTGCGCTGGGGCCATACTTTTCAAGTACGTGCCTCAAAAGGAACGTCAAAGGCGCCATCACAATCGTCAACAAGAAGCCCGAAGCCGCCATGTAAGGATACATAATTTGGCTTTGTGTTGCCGCAACGTTGATGTACATCCAATACCCAAACGATTGATATTGTTGCGGCGCATTAAAGCGGAAGAATGCAACCAACGGCCCTGAGAAATTCAAGAAACCGCTGAAATTAACAACCAAGAACGTCGTCAACGTAGGGAAAATCAAAGGTAAACAAATTGTAAAAAATTCTTGCAATCCTTCATTTACGCCGTCCAATTTCGCGCTTTCCAAAACAGAATCGTCAATTTGATTCATAGCGTTTGAATACATAATGAGCGTTGTTGTGAATGATAGCCACACTTCATAAAACAACATTGTTCCCAAACCATAACGGACATCGCTTATCAAATTCGGAAAATTCTCTATCCCAAAAAATGTAAACATAATTGTAGGCAAAGCCCCTTCCACAAACTTTTTGAAGACTAAACATACAACAAATCCCGAAATGATTGCAGGTAACATCAAAATAAATTTAACGACACCATGCAAAGGAAATTTTCTAAACATATAATAGCTGAAAAACAGCTGTAACGGCATAATAACAAAAAAAGTGTTCCCTGCATAAATGAAAGTATTTCTAAACGCTACGGAAATAATTGGCGAATTGATAATGTCATCCAAGAATTGTCTGAAATTTTCAAGACCAACCCAGCCCGTAACATTTCCCATAAAGTCTCGCGATTGAAAGGCCATTACCAACGACCCGAAATTGGCATACAACCAAAATACAAGGAAGTTGGCAACGGGAAACGCCATAATCAACCATACGAAAACGTATTTTTTGACTGTTATTTTAGATATTTTTTTCATGATAGACCTAAAATTATTTTATTTGCCAAGTGCAGAATTCAATTCAGCTACGAATTGAGGCCAGTTGCCTTGGAAGAAGGTGTTATATCCTTTGAATACGGATGCTACGGGATCTGCATTGATCGTGGGATCAAGAGAAGTTTCCGCAATACGAAGCGCCGAAATAGGAATATTATAAGGTACGTTGCTGATCGTCGAATACCAGTTTACGTTGTAACCCTTAGACGTCATGTAAGGAACGGGGGTCAAATATCTATCTACGAGCGGACGAACCAACTTCACGTTTTCTCTATCCGAATAAAGTTCCCACATATTTCTTGCATACTTGGTCATTGCGCCTTTATCTTCTGCCGTCAAGCTGTAATCGTATCTTCTAGGAGTGCCCGTAACTTTGGTGAAGTGACGAAGATATTCATCTTTCAAGGAATATGCAAGCAAGATTTTCGTCTTTTCCAAAATATCTGCATCATCATTTTTCATAATAACGCAAGAACCTGCTGCACGCGTTGAAAGAACCGAACCGTTACCATTGCCGTCCGCGCCCTTTTGACCTTCCATTTCAGGATAGAGCATCATACGATAATCTCTTACGCCGTATGCGTAATCGGAATAACGAGGATCTTCCGCAAGGCCGTTAAATACCGAGCTTGCTTCCTTTTCCCACCAAATACCGTCAACCAAAAGACCCGTGAAAGGAGAGTCTACGGTGTTCTTTGCCTCACCAAGAACGAATTTACCTTGTGCGTCCGTGTGGGATTCTTCCGACATAAACGAACTGGGGTGTGCATAATCACGGTTGTTGAGATATTCTTGCAAGAATTCCGTACCCTTTCTGATACCCGTCATGCTGAATACTTTATAACCATTTTCCATCGTAATCGTGGTGGGTTGAGAATCCCCTTCAAACGTGTATTCGCCGTTATACGTATTATACAATCTCCAATTATCAAGACCTTCGTATTGTGCAAATACACCGTTCAAAATATCGGTGGTGTAGTCGAGAATCTTACCCGAATAAATAACCGCTTCGCCAAGACCTTTAAGCAAAAGGAACATACGATCCCATTCTTCCATCGTGATGGGTTGACCGTCGTCATACGTGCCGTGCTTGCCGTCTTTACCTGCACGAAGAATTACGTCGCCTTGCTTATAGTTGGTTTCGCCCGTAGCGCTTTCAAAAATTAACTTATCGCCTGCTTCCGTATAGGAAATGCCTTGCGCGCTGAGCGATGCTTTCGTAGCGGAATCATTCGTTGCATCAATCATCAAACCATATTCCACGAACTTTTGATGATCGTATTGGAAACCCATAATCCCATCTTCATAAGGCAACATATAAAGGCCTTCGCCGTTTTTGGAAGCAATTGTTTTCCAATCTTCGCTTTCCAACAACTTATCGCCAACCGTGCGCGTTTCACCGGGAACGGTCATGTTATAAACGTCGGTAATATCTTCAATTTGACCTGCATACATCAAAAGATGGAAGTCGGAAACGGTAGAGAAATACATATCTGCTTGCTGGCCAAGTGCGATCAATTGTTCGATTTCGCCAACCGTTCTCTTTTTCTTTTCTACGGTTACGTAATAATCAGGATAATCTTTTTCAAATTCCGCAATAACGGGATCAAACCAATCAGTACCCAAACCGCCGTTATATATAGAAACGACAATTTCTTTACCATCACGCTTTTGACCTCCTACGGGCTTACCAAAACAACCCGTCGTGCCAAATAACGTCACTGCTGCCATAGCAAGCGTCAAAAATTTTGCTGTATTCTTTTTCATACTTATCCTCCTGAATCGAATATTTTCACTCTATGTTTCTAGATTTATAGAGTTTTTTTCATAATGAGTAGATTGTCGCCGGGGGCAACGCGTTGGAAATATAAATCTTTCCCCAACTTTTCAAACGTTTCGCTGCCGTAAACGACGGTATATGTTTCTTCATCATCCAACGCGTTGCCCCCGGC
>SVHQ01000149.1 GCA_015055785.1 Clostridiales bacterium
GCGTGATATTGCTAAGAGCGGCTACGATATTTGCGGTAAGACCGACCTTCATGCGCTTGATTCCGCGCATTACGAAGTTGAGCGCAACCGAAACGCCCATGGGGATAAAGCTTAATGCGACTACCTTCAGGAACATCTCGGCAAGATGCGCGTAGCTCTCGCTGGGCGAAAACAATCCGATTACAAAACCGGGCGCAAGCGAGCAAACGAGGGTAAAGGCGGCGATTACCACGACGGAAACCAGCAGAAGGAAGCCCATTCTCGTCGGGAGCTTGGACTTGTCGCCGTTTTCGGTTTCCTGCGCGATAAAAATGTTCGCGGTATTGCTTGCCGCAAATAGAACTATCTGGAAAATGAAAACCACCTGATTGGCAAGAAGCACGGCGGAAAGGCAATTGTCTGCGTTTTCGGGCAGGCTTCCCACCATAAGCTGGTCGAAAATATTAAGAATTGACGTGATAAGGTTCTGAAGCGCAATGGGAAGCGACAGCATAAGAATTTTTTTTAAAAAAACCTTGTCCTTCAGGAAATTCATTTTAGTCCTCTTAGTGTGAATTAGCAAAAAAACAGCCAAGAAGTATTATACCATAAAAAAGAAAAAGCGCAACGAAAAATCACGCCTTTTCGGATTTTTTATAAATTACTCGTCCTTTTTTTTGGTCGCGTCGCCAAAAACGTTGGTAAAAACCTTGGACTTCGACGCCTTCATCACGTTTTTAATAAGAGTAAGCCCGGTTACGGGCGCGAGCTTTGCGGTAAAGCTCATCATCTTTGCGTCGAAACCCGGAACGATTCGTTTTCTTTTTTTAAGAATAGCCGAGGCAATTTTTTTCGCCATTTTCTTGGGGCTTAGCGCAATTTTGTCAAGCGCGCTGTCCTTAGTGTTCTCGTCGTCACGGAACAGGTCGGTTTTGGTTGTGCCGGGGAAGGCGATGCCCACGTAAAGCCCGTCCGAGTCCAGCATAAGCGCCTCGGCGTAGCCCTTCATTGCGCCCTTCGAGGCAGAATACGCCGCAGTTCCTGCAACCGGGCAAAGAGCCGAGCTGCTGCAAACGAAGTAAACGGCAGGCGTTTGGCTTTTGCGGATAATCGGAAGTAAAGCCTCGCAGGCGTAAACCGAGGAGAGGTAGTTGGTTTTTGTCAGAGCCTCAACGCTCTCGCTGTCACAGCTTTCGGTTTTTGAAAAGGGAATAAACGCTCCCGCGTTGTTGATAAGAAGGGTGGGAGTTATCGCCTTTTCCGTCAGGCGTTCACTAAAAGCCGTCCACTCGTCCTTGCTGCCTACGTCGAACAGCTCGTACGAAAAATTATCCGATAGCGCGCCCAGCTCGCCCACGAGGTTGAGCATTTTTTGCTCGCTTCTGCCAATGCCGATAACGCTTGCGCCGTAATCGCAAATAAGAATTTTGCATATTTCCTTGCCGATTCCACTGCTCGCGCCCGTAAGCACGACCGTTTTGCCGTGTAGCCAGTTTTTCATTCTCGCCTCCATTCGCTGGTCTTCATTTACATTATACCCGATTTTCACGCCGTTGTCAATGCGAAAATCGAAAACGCCCTGAATTTTACCCCCAAAACGCGAAAAAGCGGTAAAAACGACCGCTTAGGCGGGATTTTTTACGCTACTGCTTGACAAGAAAGTAAATCGAATGTATACTTATTTTCAATTTTAAGGCTAATTAATCATAGAGGAATGAAGGGTTGGGTTTGGGGAATAAATAATCGTGGAATAGTATATTTTACGCGAAAAAATATAGACAAGATTTTCTTGCAATTTTTCCAAAAATATGGTAAAATAAATTAACAAAAGTAGAGAAAAGGGGTTGACTGTTTATGTTTTTCGGGTATAATCGTTTAGATAGACAGACAAACAGGCGTAATTATGCCGTAATACGCTCTCTTTTCGCGTGCAATTTCACATCGAACGATAAACCGTTTAGTATTCGGGGTATTACGCCCGTCTGTTAAGCGGTTTTTTGTTATATAAAATACTTTTTAGGAGGTATTATGAAAAAATTATTAACTTTGTTATTGTCAACGTGCATGCTTTTATGTTTAAGCATTGGCTTAACTGCTTGTGGTGATATTGGGGATGGTGGAGATGAAACACAAACACCTTCAGGGTGTCAACACCAATATCATGACGGAGTATGTGAGCTTTGTGGCGAAAACAAACCGAGTGAAGGTTTACGTTATTGGTTAAATAATGAGAAAAACTATTATGAGGTGCAAATTGGCACTTGTACCGATGCTAAGATTGTAATTCCTTCTACCTATGATAATATACCTGTAAAAGCAGTAGATGATTTTAGGGATTGTAATTTTATAACCAACGTAGATATGCCAAATGGTATTGAAAGGATTAACGATGAAGCTTTTAAAGGATGTACTTCTTTGCAAGAAATCAACCTTCCTGATAGTGTTAATTATATTGGGTGGTACGCTTTTGCTGATTGTACTGGTTTAAAACACGCTTATCTTGGAAACGGAGTAAAAACCCTAAAACCGAATGCTTTTATGGATTGTTCAGGAATTATGAGTGTTGAGCTAGGAGATAGTCTCGAAGAAATAGGAAGTGAGGCATTTAGTGGTTGTTCTAGTTCTTTATGGACAGAAATAACTATACCAAGTTCAGTTACGTCTATAGGTTCTGAAGCGTTTAACGGCTGTAAAGTAATTATTAGATGGGAAGAAAATCCTGCTATAACCGAAATTAAACAGGCTACGTTTGAAGGATACGCAGGCACGAGTATAGAAATACCTGAAGGCGTAAAAACTATAGGAAAAAACGTGTTTAAAGATTGTCCGTATTTACATACGATAACCTTTCCAAACAGTTTAGAAAGTATAGAAAGGCAACTTTTTGAAAATTGCCCCTCGTTGCAGCCAGCACCGAAAGAGAACGCAACCTATATAGGTAATAGCACTAATCCACATCTCTATCTTGTGGGTGTTGATATTTGGGCGGATACGGTTACGGTGGATAAAAATTGCAAGTTTATACGCACTAATGCATTCTATCAACATTCTGCATTAAAAACGATTAATTTACCTGAAGGGCTTATTGGTATAGGCGATTATGCATTTTATGATTGTGGTGTCAAGAAGATAGTAATTCCTAGTACGGTAAAAAAGATTGGCGAGTATGCTATCTCTAGTTGTGAATCTTTAACTGAAATAGAAATTAAATCTACATACCTATATATAGACAACAGCGCTATTTACTCTTGTCCAAATCTTTCTACGATAAAATTTAGTGGAACAATGAACGACTGGTCTATTTTAGAAAAACATAAAGATTGGTGCCGTCTTTCACCTGGAACGAAAGTTGTTTTAGTTTGTTCAGATGGAAGCGTAACCTTGGGTTAATTGGTTTTATCGTTAGAAAACAATACAAACAACTTATAGAGCAAGAATAACAAACTTGGCGGTGGGCAAATCGTCCACCGCATATTTTTTTATCCATATACGAAACGAAAGAAAACCCCTATTTTATGATATTACGGCAAAAGTAATGATATGCAAACGCTGAAAAACTTTATAGGTGTAGCACACTATACTTTGTAAACAAAGTTGTGTGTTTTGCAAAGCAAACAAGAAAAGGATAGCAAAATTTTTTGCTATCCTTTATACTATCTAAAAATCCCTAAGGGAAGAGAGGTTATCTCAATCCTTTTTTCGTTGACAATATTGCGATCAGATGATTGCGCTGCCGGTGTTGAGAGCCTTGGTGAGCTTGGTTATTTCCTCGGTCAGGAAATTAATGCGGCTTAAAACTTTTGCTCTTTTTGATTTGCGCATGAAAAAGCTGATAAGGTTCCACGGAATTGCGATAACCGTCCAGCACAGTAGAACGCACCATACGATGTTCCAAACCATTCCCTTCTTGTAGTCGCGTGCCTGCATTTCACAATCCTCGCGCTCTCTGATAAAATCTTCGCGTCTGCACTCGGGGCAAATTCCACTATGATCGCTGTATGCGGAACAGTTTGCGCACATTCCCTTGCCGCACTTTTTACAAGCGGCAACCGCTTCTTCGTTTGAGTGAATAAAACATTTCATTTGACTTCTCCTCCGTATGTTTTATAATATTTAAGTCAATTATAAGTATACCATAGTATTTTTATAAAGTCAATCAATATTGTATAATAGTATACGAAAAATAGATAAATGCGGAGGGGTTTATGAAGAATTCTCTTAATGAAAATATAAGAAATTTCCGAGTTGCCCGTGGGATAAATCAAATTGAGCTTGGAAAAATTCTCGGCGTTACGAAGCAATGCGTTTCTAACTGGGAAAACGACAACGTTTTGCCGTCGGTCGAAATGCTCGTAAGGCTTGCCGACTATTTTAACGTGTCAACAGACGCTTTGCTTGGAAGAGAGCGGAATAACGCAATCAGCCTTGCCGGTCTTACGGCGGAGCAGACGGCACACGTCAGTATGCTCGTCAAGGATTTGGTGGAAGCCAATAAAAAGTAGTTTTATCAAACAAAAAGAGCGCACGTCCCATTACTCTGGTTCGTGCGCCTTTTTCGTGTTAACTAAATTTTACTCCTGCTTATCGGGGGTATCGGTTGAGGCGATTTTGCCTCCGATTGCGCCTG
>SVHQ01000150.1 GCA_015055785.1 Clostridiales bacterium
CATTCAGGACGCGTTCAACCTCAATACGATGTCGGGGCTTGCGAAATTCGTTAAGAACGTACTGTTCGGCACGCTGATTATCGAAGGGATAGGGGCGATTTTGTATATGTTCGTGTTTATCCCCGAATTCGGCGCAAGAGGTATATGGATAGCGGTATTTACTTCCGTTTCGGCTTTTTGTAATGCGGGTCTTGACGTTATCGCGGAAAACAGTCTTTGTAATTACGCCGCGAATCCTTTAATCAACGTCGTCACCTCTTCGCTCATTGTTCTCGGCGGGCTCGGTTATATCGTGTGGTGGGACGTATTGCGTGTACTTAAGAGCCGTTCTCCAAAGAATCGCAAGATATTTAGGCATCTAACCTTGCACTCAAAGATTGCCATTACTTTTACCGCAGGGTTGATTCTTATCGGTGCAGTGTTCATATTCGTTTTTGAATATAACAATCCGTTGACAATCGGGGAATTGTCCTTGTTCGATAAAATTCAGGTGTCGTTTTTCCAATCCATCACCACGCGAACGGCAGGTTTTGCTACGATTCCGCAAGAGAATTTGACGAATGCCTCTGCCACTTTGTCGATTATTTTGATGCTCGTTGGCGGCTCGCCCGTAGGAACGGCAGGCGGTATGAAAACCGTCACTATCGCCGTCCTTATTTGTTCGGCGTGGGCTACCATTAGGAACAAAAACGGCGCAACCTTATTCGGGCGACGAATCTCCGAGGACTCAGTAAAAAAAGCAGTTGCCGTGGCGGTAGCCTTTCTTACGATATGTGGCACGTCAACGATACTCTTGATGGCGACGAGCGACGTATCTGCCCTTGACGCAATCTACGAAGCGGTCAGCGCAACGGCAACCGTCGGACTTTCAAGGAACTTGACCGCGACGCTTAATACGTTCGGAAAAATAATTATTATAGCGACGATGTATTTCGGCAGGGTCGGGCCCATATCGCTTGCGGTGGCGCTTGGCAGGAAGAACGAAAGTCAGAACCTCATTTCCGAGCCGACGGAAGATATCAGTATAGGATAAGGAGAAAAAAATATGAAAGCAAAGAAAACGTACGCAGTCTTTGGACTTGGAAGATACGGCATAGCCGTGGCTAGAGAACTCGTAGAGAGCGGTATGGAGGTGATTGCCGTCGACATCGAAGAAAAAATCGTTAACGATGCCGCGACGTATCTACCCGTTTGTAAGTGCGCCGACGTGACTGACGCGGAGGTCATCTCCCGTCTAGGCATCGGCGGGATTGATACCGTTGTCGTTTGTATGGCGAGCAATCTTGAGGCGAGCGTCATGGCGGTCACGCTTTGCAAAGAGGCTGGCGTTAAGAGCGTCATTGCAAAATGTGCCAACGAAATGCACCAAAAAATATTGCTTCGCGTAGGCGCGGATCAGGTGGTCTTTCCCGAGAAAGAATCGGGTACTCGTCTCGCCAAGAATTTGCTCAGTTCTGGTTTTATCGATATGATTTCTTTGTCGCGTGACGTAGCGATGATTGAGATTGAAGTCAAGAAGGAGTGGTGTGGCAAAAATTTAATCGAGTTGAATCTCCGCAAAAAATACGGCTTTAACGTCGTTGCGATAAAAACGGGGGAAAAAGTCAACGTAAATATCAATCCCGAGCAGGCTCTTGACGCGGAAAGTTTGCTGATAGTTATTGCAAACACTTCAAAATTAGGGAAATTAAAATAAACAGCCGAATTCCAACTTACAGGGTGGTTGATGAATAGACGAGATTTAGAGAAGCATATAGCGGATACGTACGGCGTAAAACCAGAATATCCGTGGAGCAAATATCCCACGTTTGCCGTCTTTCGTCACGAAAGCAATCAAAAATGGTTCGCCGTGATTATGACGATTGATAGACGAAAACTTGGTATAGAAGAAGACGGACAAATCGACGTCGTTAACGTAAAGTGCGAGCCGAATTTCGTCGCGTCTACGTGTGGTCAACAGGGGATCTATCCTGCCTATCATATGAACAAAGAACACTGGCTCACCGTGGCACTTGACGGGGGCGTGTCCGCAACGAACGTACAATTCTTGCTGGCGTTAAGTTATGATTTAACGGACAAAAAGAAAGGATAAATGAAACGAAGAAAGAAACCCGAACTGGCTGGTTCGGGTTTCTTCGTTAATTGATTATCGAATTTGCGTTATCGCTAAATGGGCGGAATCTGGTCGAGGGCCGTCCAGATAGACGAAACATACAAAAAAGGATAACCCAAAAGGGCTATCCTTTTTTGGTGCACCACTATGAACGTAAGTTGAACCGAATAGGTTTGACTTACGTTCATTTTTTTGCAAAAAAATGGGCGGGACATAAAATCCCACCCAAAGTAGGGGTAAATTGTAGAAGATTTGATACCCTCCCGATAATGGTTTAAGAAGTGTTGCAAACAAGAAAAAACAAAACAAATGGTTTTTAGACGTGTGCTTGTATAAACAAGCGCGCCCGCTACATACACGCGCGAAAAAATTGAAACGATTGTCTGACATAAAACCCCGTAGGAATTATTGATTCTGCGGGGTGGTTTTTATTATAAAGTTTTCAAAAATGCAATCAAAAGTTGTTTTTGGCGAGGGGATAAATTTACAAGTGCGGCGGAGAATTCGTCTTGCTCGGTAGTATAGTCAAAAAATTCTTTCAGCGTTACGCCCAAAGCATCGCAAACCATACGTAAGTGGTCAACTGTAATATCTGCCTGCCCAAGTTCAACCCTACGTAAGTGCGATTGAGATACTCCTGCTATCCCTGCAAGCTCATTTTGCGAATAACCTGCCTTTTCGCGTAACATTCTTATTCGTTCACAAACTTCCATAGCACACCTCGCATAAGTCTTATACAAATAATTTTACACCGTTTTAATTAAATCTATTAGTCTTTTACGCTTGCTTTATTAGTCTTATAATGCTATAATTATATTTATAAGACTAACTTAAAGGGTGCACCGAATATGTCAACAAACATGTCAAAAGAAAAGCGTGAAAAACTCGTTGAAAAAATAAAAGCAATCAAAATGTATATTGCTACTGCCGAGCAGGACGAAAACACGGCAAAATTACTTACGTATATTGCTGAAATTGAAAAGGATATAAAAGGCAAAAAATACGGCTTAGTTTTTGAAGAACACCGTGAAAGCATTGACGAAACCTTAGAAAACAATCTTCCTGTTTTGGTAGAAGATGAAAGCCTTTTTATTGATAATGGCGGACAAATGAACTTTCTTATAGAAGGCGATAATTTAGCAAGCCTTAAACTTTTGGAAAAAACACATAAAAGCAAAATTGACTTAATTTACATAGATCCCCCGTACAATACGGGGAAAGAAGATTTTATTTACAACGATAAGTATATCGACAACGAAGATACTTTTCGCCATAGTAAATGGTCGTCTTTTATGGAAAAACGTCTTACGTCTGCGCACAAACTGTTGGCAAATGACGGAGTAATTTTTATTTCTATCGACGATAACGAATACGCTCCCTTGAAACTTATTTGCGATAATATTTTTGGCGAAAATAACTTGTTATCAATACATCATATTCAAGTGCGTTATGGAAATAAGAATCTAAACGAAAAAAAGGATTTTCAAGAAGTTTGCGAATATGTGTTAATTTATGCAAAGGACACGCATAATTTCCACGCAAATAAGCCTTATGAAGAATATGATTTAGATAAGTTTTGCTATGAAATAGTAGAAACTGCCGACGGAATAGAAGAAATCATTGGTGGAAGAAAAGTCAAGATTTTTCCGAAAGGCACTTATGAAATCAAAAAACACGATACAGGCTCAACCAAATTATTAAAAGCAACTTGGGCTTCAGGTAGTGTTGTTAAGGGTAATGCGTCGGGAAAATATTTTGAAACGCACTTAAAACCCCGTAAGTCTATTGACGGGCTTGGAACTCTTTATAAAGTTGATGGTATTGGTGAAGACGGTATTGGATATAGATACTTTACGGGACCATTAAAAGAAAGTGCGACACAAGGTTTATTTTATTCGGGCGTTCCGCTTTCCCGATTAGAAGAAATTGCAAATGGCGAAGCACGCAAATATAGACCTATTCAAAACTTTTATGATTTTAGTGCTGATTTTGGAAATATTCGCCACGAAGGTGGTGTGGGATTTAACAGCGGTAAGAAACCAACAAAAATGCTAAAACAATTCCTTAATTATCATTTAAGAAAAGATATTCTTGTTTTAGACTTTTTTGCAGGCTCTGCTTCAACGGGGCACGCTGTTTTAGACTTAAACGACGAAGACGGTGGCAATCGTCATTTTATAATGTGCACAAGCCCAGAGAAAAATATTTGCCGTGAAGTTGCTTATACCCGTTTGAAAAATGTAATTTCTAAAAATAGCAAGGCAAGTCTTAAATATTTTAAGGTGGATTTCGTGCCTATTTCGGATAAACTCTATTACGAATACGCCGACGAACTTTTGAAGCACGTAAAAGAACTTGTGGAACTTGAAAACGCTATCAATTTTAACGGCAACGATAAAATTGCAATTATTCTTACCGAAGAAGAACTTGACAATTTTGCAAATGCTATTCCCGAAATTTGCAAAACGGTATATTTAG
>SVHQ01000151.1 GCA_015055785.1 Clostridiales bacterium
CACAAGGTGATTGCACGTCAAAGCGAGGAAATTGAATGGTTCGCCCATTTAAGCGCGCTTGGCAAAGATAAATTAAGATAAAAATAAAAAAATATAAATTAAGGAGATTTAACAATTATGATGGAAGCATTGGGTATGGTAGAAACCAGAGGTTTGGTAGCAGCAATTGAAGCAGCAGATGCAATGGTAAAGGCAGCAAACGTAGTTCTTATCGGCAGCGAAAAGATCGGTAGCGGTTTGGTAAGCGTTATGGTTCGCGGTGACGTTGGCGCAGTAAAGGCTGCTGTAGAAGCAGGTACGGCTGCTGCAACCGCTCTTGGCGAAGTTATCGCAACGCACGTAATCCCTCGTCCCCACGCAGACGTTGAAAAGCTTCTTCCCGCTATTAAATAAGTGAATTGCCTAACGGCATGAATTGCTTACAGCGTGAATTGGTTTCACCGTGAATTGCAACGCTTGCGTTGCGTTAATGCAATATTAGCCATAACGATGGCATAGCCATCAATTCACGAAAATAACATTTTCAATTCATGTTGCATCGCAACAATTCACGAAAAGTAACACTTTTCAAATCACTCTATGAAGGGAAAAACACGCGCCGCCCGTTTTCGGGCGGACGGCGCGGGGATTTTTCAATATCACGTTCTCTTGCGTACGCGCGTGTACGCGTCTTTCGTCGTACGATAAGAGAAAAAAAGAAACTTTTTTGGAAGGAATATTATGGAATTATCGAATGCGCAGATTGCGGAATTGGTAAAAAAAGTATTGGCAAACATCGGTGAAGAAACTTCTGCCCCTGTAAACAGCGGTAACGAAGTGCCCGTCGGTGTATCCAACAGACATATTCATTTGAACAAGGCAGACCTTGAAACGTTGTTCGGGGCTGGTTACGAATTGACCCCGATGAAGGACCTTTCGCAACCTGGTCAGTATGCATGCAAAGAAACTTTGACCTTGATTGGCCCTGCAATGCGCCCTATTGAAAACGTACGTGTTTTAGGACCTTTGAGAGGAAAATCGCAGGTGGAAATTTCTGCGACGGATTCTTACGTGTTAAAGGTAAAGCCCCCTGTAAGAGAATCGGGTAAAACGGCAGGTTCTGCGCCCGTTACCATCATTGGACCTAAGGGTGTTGTACAGCTTAGCGAAGGTTGTATCATTGCCAACAGACACATTCACATGTCGCCTGCAGACGGCGCGGCATTTGGTGTGAAAGACGGTGATACGGTTACGGTTGACGTAATGGGGAAACGCCGCACGCGTTGGTATGACGTACAAGTGCGCGTACATCCTGATTTCCGTTTGGAAATGCATATTGATACAGATGATGCAAATGCAGTAGGCATCGGCAACGGCGCGAAAGTGAAAGTAGTGAAGGAGTAAGCAAATGTTAAGAGGAATAATCAGAGGTCATATCGTATCGACAAAAAAGCAAGAATCCTTGGTTGGTTCAAAATTCATGGAAGTGGAGATTTTGAAGAACGGTGAATTGACGGGCGAATATCTCATTGCAGTGGATAGCGTTGGCGCTGGTATCAATGAAGAAGTTTTAATTACGACCGGTAGTTCAGCACGTCTTGCTTTGCAGAACACGAATGCGCCGTGTGATGCGGTGATTGTTGGTATCGTCGATTGATGTAAAACAAAGAATCTGCTACGCAATACGGCGTTGAACTTACGTTTTCCCTTGCTCGTGTACGTCTATGTACACTCCCGTCGGGAAAGCCGCGTTCGCCTTGTCTTGCTTGCATCTTGCTTTGTTTTGTAAAATGAGGAATCTGCTACGCAATACGGCATTGAACTTACGTTTTCCCTTGCTCGTGTACGTCTATGTACACTCCCGTCGGGAAAGCCGCATTCGCCTTGTCTTGCTTGCATCTTGCTTTGTTTTGAAAAATGAGGAATCTGCTACGCAATACGGCATTGCAGGTAAAGTGAATTGAATGGCGTTGCCGTTCGTTGCGGCAGTTATAAATATAGCCATAACGCAAACCAAAGGTTTGCGATTCACGAAAAACATAGTTTTTCAATTCACGCGTTCGCAGAACGCAATTCACGGTTTGCAAAGCAAACCAATTCACTTGATGAAACACCCACAGGGTGCAATTCACACTAAATATTAGGTGTAAATCATGGAACTCAAAGAACTTATGAAAGAAGCGGGTATAGTCGGCTCTGGTGGGGCAGGATTCCCCTCGTACGCAAAGTTGGCGGACGGGGCGGATACGCTCGTTATCAATGGTGCGGAATGCGAACCGTTGTTATACACCGACTATATTCTTTTACATAAAGAAATGCCGATGGTATTGGCAGGGATAGCGGCGACGATAGAATACGCCAAAATTCCCCGTGCCTTGCTTTGCGTGAAAGACCATACGGCAAAACGATTAAAACTGGCAGACGGTGCGCGTTTGGCAGATAAAATTACGCTTAAAATTCTTCCCGACGTATATCCTATGGGCGATGAAGTCAGCTTGATTTACGAAGCTTTGGGAAGAGTGGTAAGGCCGGGTAATTTGCCTATTACGGCAGGCGTTATCGTTTATAACGTAGAAACGATGTATAACGTTGCTTTGGCATTAAAACACAAAGAAAATCTCACGATGAAATGGCTGACAATCGGCGGTAACGTCCCCGAGCCTATCGTTGTGAAAGTTCCCATCGGCACGTCGATTGCGGAACTTTTTGAAAGAAATTCGATTATTGTCCCTGAAGATCACACCGTATTGGACGGCGGACCTTCCATGGGTAAAATCATAGATCCTGAAACGGCAGTCGTGACCAAAACGACAAAAGGGCTGTTGATTCTGCCAAACCTTTCACCCGCAATCGAATCAAAATATTTAGACGGAAAAAAATCGATTGCAAGGGCGGAAACGGCTTGTTGTCAATGCACGCGTTGTACGGATATGTGCCCGAGAAATTTACTCGGCTATCCTTTAGAACCGCATAAAATGGTGCGTACGGCAAAGGGGGTTGCGACGGTGATGCCAGAAATGGTGCTCTCCGCTACCCTTTGTTGCGGTTGCGGTATCTGTGAAACTCTTGCTTGCTGTCAGGGGATTTCCCCGAAAGCCGTCATCAATGAATACAAAGTCTTGCTTGCGAAAAATAAGATGCGTTACGTGGCAAGAAATGACGTGGAAGTGTCTCCTGAAAGAGAGTATAGAATGGTACCTTCCGAGCGTTGGGCGAACGTACTGGGCATTGCAAAGTTTGACAAGGTGGCGAAATATATTGGTCAGCAAACGTACGACCACGTAGAAATTCTGCTTCGTCAGCACATTGGTGCGCCGAGTGTACCCATTGTAACAGATGGAGATATTGTAAATAAGGGCGATAAAATCGCCGAAGCGGCAGAGGGTTTGTCCCTGCCTCAATACGCGCCGATATCGGGCAGAGTAACGGTATATACAGGCGAAAAAATCGTAATAGACAAGGTGAATGAATAATGTTTAAAGCTATCGGTGTAATTGAATTAAAGAGTATTCCCAAAGGGGTGGAAGCGACGGACGCAGCGCTTAAGAGCGCAGGCGTGGATTTGGTTGCTGCACACCCTGCTTGTCCTGGGAAATATGAAATTATTTTGACCGGTTCGATTTCCAACGTTTCGGCGGCAGTTAGCCACGTGCTCAATAAATTCGATGGCTATATCATCGATTCTTCCGTGATGGGTCGCATTGACGAACAGGTTATTTCGGCATTGTTCGGCACGCAGACGGGTGAAAAGAAAGGCTCGCTTGGTTTGATTGAAACGTATTCTGCGGCAACGACCATCAAAGCGGCAGATATTGCAGTAAAGACGGCGCGCGTAGCTATTTACGATTTGCGTGTATCGCGCGGTATGGGCGGCAAGGGCGTGATTATGCTGACGGGTGAAGTTGGCGACGTCACGGCGGCTGTGGAAGCGGGCGCAAATTATGCAAAACAAAGCGGTCAGATGTCCTCGCAGGCGATTATTGCCGCTCCTCACGAAGGACTTTGGGAACAGTTATAATTAGCCTTTCGAAAGATTGTGTAAAAGGCTTGCCTAAGGAGTGCAGAATATGGAAAAATACGCATGGAAAGCGGTATTAAAGCCTGGTAAAAAAGAAGAATATATTCGTCGTCACAATGAAATTTGGGACGAATTGGTGGCAGTTTTAAAAGAAGCAGGGATTGAAAACTATTCTATTTGGCTGAACGGGGACGAGTTGTTTGGTTATTACGAGTGCAGCAAGGGTGTTGCATACGCAGGGAAAGTGCAGGCGGAAAGCGAAGTCGTGGCGAGATGGAACGAATACATGAAAGAAGTCATGGATATGCCGATTGACGAGCGTACTGGCGCCCAACCCTTGTTAGAACAAGTTTTTGATTTGAAATAAGACGTATCAATTACAGCCATAACGCTGAGAAACATCGACAATTCATGGTTGCAAAAAGGCTTGTATGCCCATTAAAAATCGGTAATAATTCAGTTGTTTGCAACCGACAAAGAAAGATAGAAAGTCGAAACACCCGTGGGGTGCAATTCACATACTTAAAAGGCTTGTATGCCCATTAAAAATCGGTATTAATTCAGTTGTTTGCAACCGATAAAGAAAGAT
>SVHQ01000152.1 GCA_015055785.1 Clostridiales bacterium
CTTCAAGCTCCTGACCCTTGGGCGGCTTTGCGCCAAAGAGGGTGCGGCCGGTATAAATAAGGTCTTTTCTTCTATCGAACATTTCCTTATCGACAAGGAAGTATTCCTGCTCGGGACCCACCGTGGTTTTTACAGATGTTACGTCCTCGTTGCCGAACAGCTTCAACACGCGAAGCGCCTGACGGTTGATGGCTTCCATGGAACGGAGCAGAGGAGTTTTCTTATCCAAAGCGTCGCCGCTGTACGAACAAAACGCCGTGGGGATACACAAAACGCCGTCCTTGATGAAAGCATACGACGTTGCGTCCCAAGCCGTGTAGCCTCTTGCTTCAAAAGTGGCGCGAAGACCGCCTGAGGGGAAAGAGGAAGCGTCGGGTTCGCCGCGAACGAGTTCCTTCCCCGAAAATTCCATAATAATTCTGCCGTTTTTATCGGGGGAGATAAAGCTGTCGTGCTTTTCGGCCGTGATGCCCGTCATGGGTTGGAACCAATGCGTGTAATGGGTTGCGCCAAGCTCCACCGCCCAATCTTTCATGGCGGCGGCAACTGCGTTCGCAACAGATAAATTCAGGCTTCTACCGTCTTGAATAGTGCGCTTTAAAAGAGCGTAATTCTCTTCATCGAGGCGTTCTTTCATCACTTTGTCGTCAAAGACCATACAGCCGAAATATTCGGAAACCGCTTTCATAAACCTTTCTCCTTTCGTAAAATACGATATGTTTGCCTTTTTCAATTCTCTATGTTTTGTTACGAAAAAAGGCAAAGGCAACGGGTTTCGCCGTTAGCACCTTTGCCATTGTCGATATTATACATTATTTATTGCGTTTTTGTCAACGCTTTGAAGGGGGATTTTGTGGGATTTTAAGGAAAAGAAAAACGTTAAAGACGTATTAATCCTCTGTAAAGGGCTTAGGAATAGGCTCCTGTTTTTCAGGTAGGTGTTTCCAATAACGCACGGGCATGAAATTTTTCATCTGCCTTATGCGTTCGCGAGAGGGAATATTCACCGCTTTATAATATCCTTTCCAAAGATTTTGCCAACCCTCTTCATCGGCGGAAATCAATACGTCCGCATGGGGCAGGTATGCGTTGAACGTGTTTTTGCCGTCGTAAATAGTCGCTTTTTGTCGTTTAATGTCGTGCAATACAAAAGGGTATTTTGGCAATCTTGCACGAAAGTGTGGAGCTAATAAATCGCAAATATCATTATCGGGAGAAAAGGGAGCATACAGCGCGCCGCTTTCCGTTTCCATAAACCGTAAAAATCCATGCATATGATGAATTTCTAATCCAACTTTTTTCATGTAATTTACCGCCTTGAAAACGTAAGGAACAGCCAGTTGCTTGCCGACGGGGCGTTTTTGTTGCGCTAAAAAACGCAGATATTCAAATGCGGTTTGCTCGCTGTCTTCTTGACCGCAACGGAGCAATCTGTCCAAATCGAACATACAATCCCTATCAAAAGAGAGCAATCTATTTTCCGCCCTTTCTGCTCGTTCTGCATTTGTTGCGACGAAGATGGGTTCTTCCCCTAAAGGTAACTGGGTTTGTTTGGACGTTACGAGGGCGTACGGATCTGTGAACGCTTCTAAAAATGCGCTCAAAAATCCATTTTTTGTGCCGTCGAATATGTAAACCATAACAAACTCCTAATAAATTTCAATGCGTACATGGTATGGCCATGTGTGCATAATATCATAATTGTCCGTGCAGGGCAATGAGGGCGTTTTGCGGTGTGGAAACCATGTGAAAAAGGTCTAATTGCTCGGCAGTATCGCTTTGTTCTGCCGAGGCGAGAAGACCGTGTATCATCATTTCGTTTTTCGCACCAAAGAATTTTCCGTTGCAGGTGATGAAGTGTTTTGCGCGCTTTAAAGCAACGCGCATTTTTGTCAAATCTTCAAAGGAAAGGGTGGTGTATCGCCGTGCTTCGATAATTTTGTAAGCGTTTTTTGCCCCGATCCCTGGTACGCGCAGCAACGTTTCCAAAGGAGCGCGATTGATTTCCACGGGGAAAAGATGCATATTTTTTAAAGCCCAAGCACATTTTGGGTCGAATTCCATTGATAAATTTTCACCCTCGGAAAGTAGTTCTTCCACGGAAAAACCGTAAAATCGCAACAGCCAATCGGCTTGATATAAACGGTGTTCGCGAAGTTGTCCCGTGGGTTTGTCGGGCAAAAGAGAATCTTGTACGACGGGCACGTACGAGGAATAATATACGCGTTTCATGTCCATCGAACGGTATAATGCCTGCGTCAGCCGCAGAATTTGCCCGTCCTTTTCAGGGGAAGCACCGACAATCATTTGCGTGGTCTGCCCAGCGGGTAAAAAGTAACCCTTGGCTTGCTTTTTACGTTTTTCCTCTGCGAATTGTGCCTTTTGCACGGTCAATTCACGCATGGGCAATAAAAGACTTTCCTTGCTTTTTTGCGGTGCGAGTAGTTTTAAACTCTTTTCCGAGGGAAGCTCGATATTATAGCTCATTCTGTCGGCGTAGCGTGCCGCCTCTTGCATTAATCTCGCGTCGGCGCGCGGAATGCCTTTGAGGTGAATGTAACCATGGAAATGGTATTCCGTTCGCAATTTTTTTACTGTCAAGACGAGCTGTTCCATGGTAAAATCGGGGTTTTTGCACACGGCAGAGGAAAGGAACAATCCTTCAATATAATTGCGTTTATAAAAATCGATGACAAGTTGACAAATCTCATCGGGTGTTGCACTGGCACGCGGAACGTCGGCATCCAAACGATTTGGACAATATTTACAGTTATAAATGCAATCGTTGCTAAGCAATATTTTTAAAAGAGAAATGCACCGTCCGTCGGGCGTGAAGGAATGGCAGCAACCTGCAACGTATCCGTTGCCGATGCCGCCTGCATTTTTACGTCCGCTTCCCGAAGACGAACACGAAACGTCATATTTCGCACTTTCTGTTAAAATTTTTAATTTCTCTTCGCTTATCATAATTGTATGATAACACATATATAAACAAAAGTCAAACATTTGTTCGTATTTTTACAAAAAACGCAAAAAAAATCTCCGCGCGATGTAGCGAGGAGAAAACACTGAAATGCGTATGCCATGTATGCGATGAAATTATATTTAAGAAAATAAGACGCTACCGTGTACGCATTGAATTATTCAGTTTTTTGTCTTGCTTGCATACGTTTCCAGTTATAAAAGCCGTACAAATCGTTGGCGAGGAAAGCCAAGAAACAAACGACCATAGGAATGCAAGAGGGATTCCGAATGCTTTCAATCACCCAAAGCCCGATTAATACAACGTCGTTTGCGGCATAGGCTACGGCGTAGTAGGGACTTCGCAAAAAGAGCAGGGAAGCGGCAAAAAAGCTGGTTGATACCGAAACGGTGCTTAAAATCAAATTCGCTGTATTAAAATATTTCAATATAAAATAGAAAAGCACGGAAACGATGACGTTCAAAAGAAAGACGTAAATAAATTTCTTTTTGGTGAGGGAAGCAATTTTCACTTCGGATTTTCCTTGTTTGGAAGGATTTTTCAACCAACTAACGCAAGCAAAGATTGCGGCAGGCGCGCTCATGAAAACATAGGTAATCATTTCGCCGTAATAGCGGGAACGCATAGAAATCACGCCGTAGATAAGGCTGAAAACAATGATGATGAACTGTCCGATAACGTTTCCTTTGGCTATGAAGATTAAAGAAGTGACGCCAAGAAGGGAAGCGATAAGGGTGAGCGGATAAAAATCGCCACTTAAAAGGAAGGAAAAGATGGTTGTGGCGACGGAAAACAGCCATAAGCACCATTCAAAAAGGGAGAAATATTGTATAAGTTTTTTAATTTTCAAAGGAAAGAACCGCATAAAAACCTCATAAATCGGGCTAAAATTTGATAAGCATTATCTTTACATTATTACGTATAAAAATAAAAACAGCATTCCCATTACGTATCTTCTAAGACCTAACGATACGCAACACGAACGCTTGATTCGCACTACCCGGTGGCAGTTTCATGATGAATATTTATTATTATAGCACAGGAAAAAGAAGTTTGTCAACGAAAATTCATAATATTTTTTATTGCAGGCAAAATTGCGAAAAAGAGCGAAATAAATGACAAGTTAAAACACTTTTAAGGGGGATTAAAAAATTTTTTTTCAAAACCTTTGTTTTCTTTTTTTATTTGCTATAATTATAATGTGAGAAGTTGTTATAAACTAAATAATAGTAAGAGGAAATAGAACAAAAGATAGAAGGTAAAAGGAGAGAAAAAATGGAAATTTTAATGGCAGTGCTCGTATTGCTGGCAGGCTGTGGCGTATTTATTGCCGGCATGAACATGTTGGGGGACGGACTTGAAAAAAGCGCAGGCGGCAGTTTAAAAAAATTGCTGGGTAAAATCAGCGGAAACCGTTTTGCCGGCGTAGGCATTGGTGCAGGGGTGACGGCGATTATTCAAAGCTCGTCCGCGACTTCGGTCATGGCTATCGGTTTTGTAAATGCAGGCGTTATGACGTTGTATCAAGCGGCGGCGATTATCATGGGTGCGAATATCGGTACCACCGTCACGGGCGTTATCGTGGCATTT